>NZ_CP040840.1:697500-737500 GCF_006874765.1 Leptospira weilii | reverse complement strand
CGACTACCTTCTCAAAACTTGCCGTCTCTTTGAGAATTTTATACAAGCTTTGGTACACGCTCAAAATTTAAATCGGAGTTTCGTGAGCTATCGGAAAGAAGGAATGTATTTTCCCCCATGCAAGAAGCAATGGTCGTTTCGTTAGTTCGACACGATCTATGTCGAACTAACGTGCGGGGTCTCGCGCTTCTTATAAGAAGCGCGAGACCCCGCATTGAGATGAAAGCCTTACGAATTAATTGTTTTTATATACGTACTCGAGGACGAATCCGTCTCCTCCGGTTAGAAGATAGTTCTCTCTTCTCCAAGCGGCTCTTTCTTGAGTGTTATTACCCCTCGCATTGTTTCCTGCAGGGTCATAGGCCATGTTTGATTCGTGAGAGTTTCCATTTACATATAAACCGACCTTCTGCGAAGTTACGTAAAAACTCACTTTATCGATTTCGGTTGCTGTAAAAGGAACGTTCAACATTTGACCATCGATTTCGGTGTTGTTGATTCCATCGATATAAAAGTCCAAATTTGCCATATATCGTTTACCGCCTACCGTAGCGAATCTCGGAACGTTGTTTTCGATGACGACTGGAACGGTTATACCTGAATCCATTTCCCTGATGTAAACCAAAAGTCCGCCGCCTGCCATCTGGGCGTCTCCTTCTAGAATAATCGCCGTATGTCCGTCGGAAGGTTCCGTTTGATTGTTTTCCGATTTAAGATTACCGGCAGCATCGCTTTCACGAAACGTTGTTCCTTTGGGGTTCAAGGCTTTTTCTTTTTCTATCTGCACGGCGGCGCCACCGATAAGCGCAAGAAGCGAACTATTTTTTTCCGATTCTTTCTTCTGGTTACATTGAGTCGCGCTGGAAAGCGTAATGAATAGTAAGATCAAACAGGACAGTTTACGGAATTGTTTGTTTTTTCTTTTTATGGAATATATCATTCTCATATCCACCTTTAAATTTTTTCGAAACAAAACTTGTTATAACGAACATCAAGTTCTCTTTGATATTCATTTTAAAACCTGAGAGCTTTGTGTTTTTCAATTTTTCTCCGAAAAAAAATATTTTTTTAGTTGGTTTTAGAAACTAATAAACATCCCCCCCCCCCCACCCTGATGGTATGAACCGGGAACATAGGTAACACTAAAATTAATGCAAAGGAGGGTTAATCCTTTGCCATGGAAAAAGGTGTCACCGATGGACGAGAAAGTAAAATTCATTGCGGCAGTCTGCGACGGAAGTGTTTCAATCACTTCGTTGTGCGAGACGTTTGGAATCAGTAGAAAGACCGGTTACAAATGGTTGAATCGATATCGACAAGAAGGTCCAAACGGACTTTTAGACAGAAGCAAATCTCCTCATACGAATCCCAATCGAGTTAGTTTTGCGGAAGAGAGATTCATCCTTGCACTTCGTAAACGACATCCGACTTGGGGACCGAAGAAGCTGCTTGTCATATTAGAAAAGGAGAATCCTGAAATCACTTGGCCTTCAGCAAGCACGATCGGCAATATTCTTCAGAAAAGAGGTTTGGTAAAATCTCGAAAGAAGAAGCGAGAGATGATTCCTCGCTCCTTCCCGTTTCAAGGTTACGATCATCCGAATGCGGTTTGGTGTGCGGATTTCAAAGGAGATTTCAAACTCAAAGATGGAATTCGATGTTACCCTTTGACAATTTCGGACGGTTACATTGTAACAATCGGATATTTTGATGAACGAATTCGAAAAGTAACTAGGACTTTAAAAGTGTAACCCATGTCGTTGGTTTAAACTGTGTCCCAGGATGTACATTCCGGGTGGTGGGTGATGAGCGACCCGTAGGGAGCAAATCATTGAGCCTGGAGGCGGGAAGACTCGGGAGATTTTTCTCTATCAGAAAATCATACTTTTTGCAAGTAAAAAGCCTCATTCTTGTCGGAACACTTGAAAAATATCAGTTTTTGATTCTTATGATCCCGAAAGTCTTCCTAATTTGTGGGGTTGGTTATGATAGAGAGGCATTCACTGAGTTGATTAGGCAGCAATATTGAGTTAAAGCGCGGTCGCGACCCATTTTATCTATGAAATTCGCGAGCTGCGACGACGATCTGCAGAGCGACCTATCTCGCGACCCTTAGGAAGCGAGATTTGAGTTTAGGAAAGTTCTGCGCTGAGTTTAGGCAGCAACACTTTAGTTTCTTATTCGCCCAAACTTTTTTAGGCAGAACTCACGTTAGATTATTTGAAAGTTACACCGGTGATTGTGTTCAGAATAAGTTGGAGTATATGATTGAGCTTTCTTTAGGAGAAGATCCTGTTTAAAATTAAAAAACCCCTAGAGCCAATCGCTTTCGGGGTTTTTGTTTGTTCGAGTTGGTTAGGGTTGTGAAATTATTTTTTTCCCAATCCCGGTTTATCGGCCCCGACTAAAATCGACATGTTTCCGGCCGGATGTTTGTTTTCCTTCATCAATTGGTGCGAGTGCGCCGTTTCGTTCCAAGCGAAGGTTTTGGAAAGACAAGGATCGACTTTTTTGTCGATGACCAAGTCGTTCAGACCTTTCGAGTTATCGTCGTTCGCAAAGTGGGAACCTTGGAGACGTTTTTGCCTCATCCAGAGATAGCGTAAGTCGACGGTCGCGTTGTAACCGGTGGTTCCTGCACAGATGACGACCATACCGCCCGTTTCACAGACGAACATGGAAGTAGGAATGGTGGTTTCGCCCGGATGTTCAAAGACGATTTTAGGATTGTTTCCTTTGCCCGCAATATCCCAGATCGCCTTTCCGAATTCGCGAGCGGACTTTGTCCATTCCGCGAATTTTTCCATCTTGTTGATTTCGGAAGTCAACGCTCCCCAGTGGTCGAACTTCTTACGATTGATAACACCCGCGGCGCCTAATTTCTTACAGAAGTCGAACTTATCGTCTTCGGAAACGACCGCGATTGGAACCCCGCCCGCAGCTTTTACGATCTGAATTGCCATTGCACCGAGTCCGCCCGCTCCTCCCCAGATCAAAACTACGTCGTCTTTTTGCACGTCGTTCGGTTTCCAGTGATGAAGCATTCTATAAGCGGTCGCTCCTACGAGCATGTAAGCCGCGGCTTCTTCCCAAGAAAGATGTTTCGGTTTTGGAAGACATTGGTGATCTTGAACCTTGCAGAATTGCGCGAAGGAACCCCAGTTCGTTTCGTATCCCCAGATCAATTGAGAAGGCGCGAACATCGGATCTTTTCCCGCTTTCACCCAAGGATCGTTTTTATCCCAGATTCCGCAGTGAAGGACAACTTCGTCTCCGACTTTTACATTCTTCACTTCGGAACCTACTTTATAAACGATTCCGGATGCGTCGGACCCGCCGATATGAAACTTCTCGGGTTCGCCTTTTTTGTTTCTTGCGCCGATGACGTCTACGGGAAATCCGAGAGCGGCCCAAACGTTGTTATAATTTACACCGGCTGCCATTACCGCGACGAGAACCTCGTCCGGAGCTATTTCTGGAACATCGATGAGTTCTTCCTGAATTGCTTTGATTGGGTCGCCGAAGCGCTCGGGACGAACGACCTGTGCATACATTTTTTTAGGAACCTGTCCCAAGGGTGGGAGGGTTCCGATTGGAACGGATTCAATTTGGCTCATGGGAACAGATTTCTGAGCTTTGGTATTTGATCTACTCAAATAAGATTGACCTAGAGGTCAACCGCCGGTATGCGCACAGATTTTTGAACTTCATCTACGCCGATTTTGTGGGAGTTCCTTACGTTTTAGGGTCAGATGTCAGGTTTTTAGGAGTCAGGGTTGCGGTTACATGTGTAAAGTCTTAAAATTAGGTTTATAGAAATCAGGTCGTTTGATGAACAAAATCAGGAGTTAAAAAACCTAAATGTTATCCGTGAACATTTAAAACCTTGATTCCTACCCATCTCTACAGAATAGAGTATCCAAAATTCTGCGTCTATACGTGGGATTTGTGTTCAAATGAACGGTATTCTATTTTAGGGATCGGTAAGACATGGGAATTCTAATGTTTTATTACGAACTTACAGAATGATAGTGCTGATTTTTTAAGGTTTTGGGATAAAATAAAAAATTCTTAGGAGAAATTATAATCCTTTACCGATTTAAATCGTACGTTTTGGGGAATATCGAAATTTCTTTTCCACCAACGTTCTCATTAATTTCGGAAAATTCGTAAAAAGACCGTCCGCTCCTCGGCTTAAAAACCGTTTTATCTCTTCCGCCTCATTGATCGTATAAACGACACTTAGGAAATTTTTTTCCGATATTAGCCTTAAGTTTTCTTCCGAAGCGTCTTCCATAGAAGGATGAATGCTCCACGCTTTGATCTTTTTTCCAAAAACGATTGCCTCGGAGACGTCTCCGCTTTCGTCTCCCACCAAAACACCTAATTTTATTTGCTGATTAAGTTTTCGAACTCTTTCCAAACATTCCCAAGAAAAGGAAGAAATTACAATTCGAGGTAGCAATTGAAACTGACGAACCAAACTCAAGATACTAAGTTCGATCGAATTTTCATTCATGTGGGGATCCAAGGCCGTTGATTTGATTTCTATGTTTAGATCGGTTTTGGATTTTTGGATCAAACGCAATACATCTTTTAAAAGAGGAATTTTTTCTTTTCTGAATTTTCGAGAGAACCAAGAACCTGCGTCCAATCCGTTTAGTATTTTAGCTTCGAACTTCCGAACGTTTCCTACCAATTTGGTCGTTCGATCCAAATCATCATCGTGAATGACTACAACTTCTCTGTCCTCGGAAAGAGTAACGTCCAATTCGATCAGATCGGCTTTCGCTTGAATTGCCTTTTGGAACGCAATCATAGTGTTTTCAGGAAATTCCCCACTGAAGCCTCGATGTGCAAATACGAGAGGTCGTTTTAAATTATTGCGGTCTTCGATGTTTTCAATCATATCTATTCGTTTTTAAAACTTACCTCAAAATTGTGGGAACTACTATCGAGTAACGAAGAAAGTATCATCCACGTCTCCAGTCTAAAGTGTTACCGATGTGTCAGAACATGCAAATTTTATAAACTACCTAAGAGACGTAATCTGTGGGAACTACTGCGTTTTGTTATTACTCATCTCTACAGAGTGTCCAAAACTCTTCATCAAACGCGGGATTTATGTTCAAATGAGCGGTATTCTATTTTATTACTCGGACGCATAAAAATAATACTAATGTTAAGCGACAGGAACCTCAAAAATAGATCTACCTTAACAAAATGCTTCAAATCCCGATTTTAAGGCATTTTAGAGAATTATTAAAATGTTTCAAATAATCCGATTGAAGAATTCTACTCATGCGTCCGAGTAGTATAAGGATCAGTAGCGACTTAGCAATCATAATTCTTTTGAAATTTTGAGACAAGTTCTTAGTATTTCTAAAATATTTCCCGCGAAAATACGGAGGTTTTTAAGTTTTGAGTTTCTAAATAACGAGAGTTTGATCTAAGAAAACTCATCTCATAAAAGTTAATTTTTCCGGAAAAGAATAGAATTAAATGTGAAAGCTTCCATCCTATTTTAGATTTATTGCGAATTTAAAAAAACTTCTAAAAATATGGATTTCTACTTTTAAAATTTGTTCGTAAAATCGCAACTTGTTCTAGTTTCCACATTTTAAGAATAGATTTACAGAGTTCAAATTCCAACTTCCTGCAAAAAAGATGAATCGCGCCGAACTCATGTTAAATATTGGAAATAGAAGGTTTGGATTTTGAGACGAACCCTGAATTCTCTCAAAGAGTATTTTTAAAAGATATAAGGAAGAGGATTCAGGCGGGTTAAACCCGCCCGAGAGAGAAAGTTACGATTCTTATTTAGAAACAGCAACTTTTCCAGCAGTGGTGCTTTTAATTGCTTCAGCCACTTCGTTGATTTTTGCTTTTACAGCTTCGATTTGACCTTCGGGAATTTTATTTTTGATCTCTTCGGTGATTTTGTTGTAATTTTCAATAATCTTCGATCTGGTTTCTTCGTAGTTCTTTCCTGCGACGGAAGTTACTTCTTTAATGTCATTGATTACTTTATCAACGGTTTCACGGATTTTTACGGTCGTCTCAGAATTGTCGGAAGCCCCTTTTGTAACAAGTTCCAAGTACGTTTTTTCAAGATCGGCTTTCGCTTTACCCAGACCTTCTTGACTAGCTTTAATAAGCCCTAGACCTGCGTTTAGAACATCTAAAATTTGCTTTTCCATTTCATTTTTCTCCTTGAGATCAATTTTTTGTGCGTCGCACAAACCTTTTGTATTGCGTTGCACAATTGCAGTCAATAAAAAAAATACACTTTTTTAAATTTTCAAAACTTTTCTGAAAATTTTAAAAGTGCTAAATCTTAATGCAGATCATTAATTAACGTGAGCAGGGTCGTAAGGAGGAAAAAAGAGAAAGTTCTTCTACAGAGTACAGAAAAGGCCAGATCACGTATTGAACCAAATTTCCAGCAAGAAAAGGGTAAAATATGGATCTGACATTGATATTTTGCGCAATAGACGATTATTGTACACAACAAAAAATAAACTGGAATGTGAAAATACTTTTGTCCGGTGGTTCGAAAGAGAAACCGAAAATTTTAGTTAAGCCTGAGTGAAGTAGCAACAATTGCGGTTTATTTTCATCTTTCTCATTATAGAGAATTTAAAAATTTCTATTTGATAGAAATAAAAAAGAATCTAAAATCCGAATTTCCAAAAGCTGTAAGTTACAATCGTTTTGTTGAACTGATGCCTAACGCGTTACCTGTCATAGCTTCCTTTCTATCCAATACTTGTATGGGAAAATGTTCCGGAATATCTTTCATTGATTCTACGATTCTTTGGAGTATGCGATAACAGAAGAATCCATTCTCATAAAGTATTTAAAGATACCGCACAACGAGGGAAATCAAGCACAGGCTTGGCTTTAAATTGTATTTAATCGTAAATGATCAAGGTGCGATGCATTCTCTCGTGTCGTCCGTTCTCTTGAGGTTTACCGGGACGAATTCTTTCAGGAAGAATTCCCAATTTAATCCACCAAGTGGAAAGCAGAGACATTCCTAATCCCGCCGCAAACGGGACGCCATTGTCCGTTCGAATCGCATTCGGCAATCCGTATTCTCGAAAACATCTTTCGAATTCTTTCTTGGTATCGTAGGTTTTTGTGCCTGAAAGACCTTTACAACAAAGTAAGAATCGACTGTAACCGTCCGAAATTGTCAAAGGGTAACATCGAATTCCATCTTTGAGTTTGAAATCTCCTTTGAAATCCGCGCACCAAACCGCATTCGGATGATCGTAACCTCGAAACGGGAAGGAGCGAGCAATCATCTCTCGCTTCTTCTTTCGAGATTTTACCAAACCTCTTTTCTGAAGAATATTGCCGATCGTGCTTGCTGAAGGCCAAGTGATTTCAGGATTCTCCTTTTCTAATATGACAAGCAGCTTCTTCGGTCCCCAAGTCGGATGTCGTTTACGAAGTGCAAGGATGAATCTCTCTTCCGCAAAACTAACTCGATTGGGATTCGTATGAGGAGATTTGCTTCTGTCTAAAAGTCCGTTTGGACCTTCTTGTCGATATCGATTCAACCATTTGTAACCGGTCTTTCTACTGATTCCAAACGTCTCGCACAACGAAGTGATTGAAACACTTCCGTCGCAGACTGCCGCAATGAATTTTACTTTCTCGTCCATCGGTGACACCTCTTTCCATGGCAAAGGATTAACCCTCCTTTGCATTAATTTTAGTGTTACCTATGTCCCTGGTCTATTTTGTTACCTATGTTCCCGGTTCATACCAGGGTGGGAACTAAGTTTCACAGAGGATTTGTCGGAATTCCGACAGATTTATCTTAAAATCCAAGCACTTGTGGGGTTGGTGATGCCTCTCTATGGATCGGCATAACTCAGCGGCTGCCTCTCTATGGATCGGCTAAACTCAGCGAATGCCTCTCTACGGGTCGGCTAAACTCAGCGAATGCCTCTCTATGGATCGGCTAAACTCAGCGAATGCCTCTCTATGGATCGGCTAAACTCAGCGAATGCCTCTCTATGGATCGGCATTCAGGTCATAACATAGAATTGCTTTCGCATTTTGTTATACCGAACTCACGTTACCTAGAATCTTCTACTTGAGCAATGGATAATATTTCTGATTGAAGATAAAATCGTACAATCTTTATGAAACATGGGTCTCTTAAATTTTGAGATTGGCTTTAGTCAGCTCTAAAAAAAGTAAATAAACCAAAGAAGTAAAAATGAAGTTCTTCATTAAAATAACTATAGAAATGAATATTACTTATTTCTATAAAAAGAACGTGAGTTCGGAGTGATTCATTTTTCTGTAGGAATTTGAACTTTGTAAATTGATTCTTAAAATATGGGAACTTTAACAAATCGCGATTTTACAAACAAATTCTAAAAGTAGGGACTCCTTACGAATAATTGATATCTCTTTAGATTTAAATTTCTCATCTATGAGGCAGTCACATAAAAATAGACACTTTTATGTGGCTAGACCATGGTCCAAAGGTGAGTAATAGCCCTATACAATTCATCAACTGCATATTCTGAATGCAATTTAGAAAAGGGAAATTTAACGGAAACTAATTCTTGGAAAAGCTTAATTTAAATTTTATAATAATGGCAAGTATGCCGCCTAACTTCGGTTTCTGCCGCATTCACTATTCACGGTTTCCTCTCAGGTACATTCTCCTTGTCAACCGGCTTATAACATAACCTTATTCACAAGTTCGGATCTGAAGACCAGAGCCGGTCCCGATTTTTGTTTTGCAAAGAAACGGCTAAGCTGCCTGGCAAGTTTTATAAGTGCCATAAGTTTTAAAAATAGAGGAAAATGGTTTCCGTTTTTTGAATTGAATGATATGCTTTCTAACCGAGTATTCCATGAGAGTTCAAATTTTTATCGCTATTTTTTTCGGCAAAAAGCTTTTTCAAAATTCAACAAGAATCATAATAGAAGCAGCGCCTTATGTATTCTTTTTCTTTTTTTCGATTCCCGTCTTGCTTTGGGGCAGATCCAACGGAGAACCGACCATTGACGGAAAATACAAATATTACAATGTGGGATTACAAGATCAGTTTACCTATCTTGAAATCAATGGACAAATCGAAAATCTATCCGGAAAAAATCATGCAGAAGCTTTTTTTACAATGAACTTTTACGATAAAGATGATATTCTGTTAGAAACTTGTCAGTTTGCGATACAAGGTTTTCCATCGGGACACAAGAGAGATTTTTACGCGAGCGTGAAATATGTGGATCCGAAACTGATCAAACGTTTTACGATTGAATTTGAAGGAGAAAATTAAATCCGGTTCTGTGCTCTAAAACGAAACGAATTGTGGGAGCCCTAAGTTTAAAGGATAATGATGAGAGTTGTCAACTCGACCTTTTTTACAAAGTAAGTACCGATTGTTATTTTTAGGTTTTATAAAGATTCACTGATGATGAAAGTTGTAGATCCGAAACGTTTAAAAAACAAAACGTTCGCTTTGTCATAGGCAGGTAGGTTATGAATAAAAAAAGATTTTGGTTCGTTTTGTTTTTGTTACCGACTTTGTATTGCGGTTCGACGGTAAGAGCCGGTGAAATCGGACTTTTTTGGAAACCTTTCGGATTTTCGGACATCGGTTTGCATAAAGAGCCCGTATTGAACGGATTCTATTGGTTGCTTCCTTGGAACGATATTTATACCTATTCTATGCAATGGAACGCTTATAAGGAAAAAGTCGATGTTCTTACCAATGATGATTTGAAGATAGACGTGCAGGCGATTATCATCATGAGACCGATTCGGGAGGAAATATATCAACTTCATATAGAGGTCGGCCCAGAATATTACAGAAGTATTGTGCAACCGGAGTTTAGGGCTTCGATCCGAAATGTGGTTTCTCATCATCAAATGATTCAGATTTCTAAAAACAGTGCCGTTCTAGCGAAAGACATAAAAACCGCAGTGATCGAGAGAACGAAAGGAAAACATATCGAAGTATTCGACGTAATTCTGGACGATATAGAATATTCTTCCAATATGCTACACGCAATCGAGACGAAATTGACCAAACAACAGGAACTTGAGCAGCAAAAATACGAACTGGAAATCGCCGAAAAGAATATTGAGATCGCTAAAAAAAAGGCGCGGGCCGACGCAGAAGCGCAGCTAATTCGGGCTGAAGCGCAAGCGAAGTCGCAAGTGATTATCAACGACAAGTTGACCACAAGATATCTTCAGTACAAATCATTCGAAAGCCCGAACTCCAAGCTGATTTTTGTACCACAGGGTAAGGATAATCTTCCGATCGTCGTGAACCCGAAAGAATAAAACATTTACGTTGAGTCTCGAATCGCCTCGCAAGTTATAGTCTAGTTTTTAATAAAAATTTAAACTTGCGTGAGTCCCCACGTTTTAGGGATCAGTAGGAATCAGGTATTAGGGGTCAGCATATTAGATGCCAGGAATCAGTGGATAGGTTTTACTCATCTCTACATAATAGAGTGTCTAAAATTCTGCATCTAAACGTGGGATTTGTGCTCAAATTAACAGTACTCTATTTTATAGATCACAGTAGGACTTTACACCTGAATTCTGATCCCTAATACCTGACCCCTAAAACGTGGGCGCTCGATAAAACTCAGCGTCTCGCTTCTATGGGCGCTCGACGGGTTTGAACAAACTTTTAGTTTCTTTCCACCGGATCGATGTCCGTATTGATCCAATATTCATCACCGTAATCGAAGAATAATTCTTCTCCTACCTTTACCTTTCGGATTGCTTCGAATCTCGCTGTTTTCCAACGAACGGATACGACAAGTTTTACGTTCGGCTTAGAACTATGATTCATAAAACGAGTATAATTGCTTTCCTTTCCCTCTCCGTAAATCCAATGATCCTTACAAATCCAAAGTAAGTATTTCGATTCGCAGTATTTGGAGGAGTTTGCAGTTTTATCGGTAAGAATTTTACCGGCATAATATCCGATAGTATCGCCTTTGTTTACGTTTTCTTTCGGGAAAAGCCCCATCCCGATTCCAGGAATCGACGAAGCTTTGATCTCAAAGTCCTTTTCATGGAAAATACGGGAACGCGAAATCTTCTTACGTAGTTGCATTGTCGAAACTAAAACTCCTGAAACGAACAGAATTTATGCTATCATTCCCAAGAGAGTATAAAATTTGCAACTGAATTCTGAATGCCCGTCTTAAAAGAGATTCTTCATAGCGATCTATCTCTTAAGTTCGGTTTTTTCCAAGGCCAAACTTAAGAGATAGATCTCTTTCGCAAAATTTTCATAGAAGGCCCAAAAGTCAAACGCACAATGAAACAACTTGTTTAGCGACCAATTGGCTGTTTCCATAAGAACCTGCCCCAAAAGAAACGAATGCGTCTCACGACCCTTCGGGAGCGAGATTTGAGTTTAGGAAAACATTGTGCTGAATTGTTTTTAGACTAAGAACGTTCCCTTATCCTGCGGTATCCAACCCGCGAATATCAGTCTGATCAATCGTCGTGAATGCTTTTCTCTAACGAGTTCATATTGGATGATAAAAAAATGCGAAAAAATATTTACTGCTCCGGTTGGGGTGCCATATCAGAACTTGTCCCAAAAGGAACTCAGGCACAACGCTTCTATTGGCGCTCGATAAAACTCAACGTCTCGCTTCTATTGGCGCTCGATAAAACTCAACGTCTCGCTTCTATTGGCGCTCGACGGGCTTGGGGACGTGCTGTAAGTTTATTCATAAAACTTAAAATAGAACCAAACGAAGTTTTACGTTACGATATAAAATTCCCTCTATATTCCGGAAGCTAAATTTCAGGACCTCATGAAAGGCTAAAACGGCTTTAAAACTTCTTGTCATAGAAAAGCTCGAACGGGAGCTTATTCGTATGGAAAAGCCCTATAGAAAAAATGTCGGAATGGTCGTTTTCAACTTCCATGGAGAGGTTTTAGTGGGAGAAAGGTCGAACTTTCCCGGCTCTTGGCAATTCCCCCAAGGTGGAATCGATGAAGCCGAAGAACCAATGACAGCGGCTCTAAGAGAATTGTATGAAGAGGTAGGAATCGATTCGGGAAAAATCGTGGCCGAGTATCCGGATTGGATCCCTTATGATTTTCCGGAAAGCCTTCCTCTCAATCGACACCTTCAAAAATACAGAGGACAAATTCAAAAATGGTTTCTCATCCATTGGAACGGAGAAATAAACGACTGTAAATTGGATATTCACGAAAGAGAATTTGAAACGGTTCGTTTTATTCCCATAGAAAAGACTCTGAGCACAGTCGTTCCTTTTAAAAAAGACGTATATTATAAAATTATAGAAGAATTTGGACCTAAAATTCGCACCTTTCTCCAGGAAGCGAAAAAAAAACTATGACGGAAGAACGATCCATTTTCATCCCGCCGGGAGGTCCCCCCGGCCCGATTCCGGGTTTACAAACCGTTTTCGACGCGGTCGGTGAAAATCGTCTACGAAATCTGGTTTCTAATTTTTACGATCAGATCTCTCTGAGTCCGATCGCTTTTATGTTTCCAGAAATTTTAGAAGAGAGTAAAATAAAATCCGCAGATTTTTTAATTCAAGTTACCGGCGGCCCCTTCTTGTATTCTCGAAACTATGGGCCTCCTAGGATGCGTGCAAGACATCTTCCATTTCCGATCGACGAAAAGGCGAGAAGGATTTGGCTCTCTTGTTATCGCAAGGCTCTGGACGATTGGGAAGCTGACGTTTCCATAAAAAAAATTCTTTGGATTTTCTTTAAAGACTTCTCGGCATGGATGGTGAATTTGGAAGGTAAAACGGAGGAAGAAGATGGGATCCAAAAATAACTCAAGAGCAAAGATTCTCGTTCGTGGAAAGGTTCAAGGAGTAGGATTTAGATATTACATTCTTCAAAGAGCCCAAGAATGCAGACTCAGCGGATATACCCAAAATCTTCCGGGAGGAGAAGTGGAAACAGTCGTGGAAGGAGATAAGGTATTTATCGAAGACCTCTACAAAGCAATTCAAAGAGGGCCCAAAGGCTCCGAGATTAAGGAAGCTTTGATTAGTTGGGAGGACCCGAAAGGGAACTTTAGAACTTTTGAAATTAAAAAATAAACTCCGCAATCCTATATGATTCCTGGTAATCCGAACGATAACCAAATTTTAGTGTCAGATGCCGATCGACCTTGCCTAGTAGAGGTTGGCCCACGGTGCGACCCATACGGGAGCAATGTGTTTGAGTTTCCTTCTATTGACCATTGTTCCTTCTATTTTAAAACCTGTCCCAAAAGAAACTCAATGCGTAATGCGTCGTTCTCGAAAGATCGCTCAATAAAGCCCAGGCGTCTCGCTTCTATGGGCGCTCGATAAAACTCAACGTCTCGCTTCTATTGGCGCTCGACGGGCTTGGGGACGTGTTGTCAGTAAATTTATTTTCGAATGCGCTGGGGTGTCTCAAAGAGAAACGCCCCATATGGTCTAACACTGTTGTAAAAAGAAACCACCTTGGGAGGTAAGTGTAAAGTCCTACTTATCTCTTGTCTAAAATTCTGCGTCTAAACGTGGGATTTGTGCCAAAGTAACGGTATTCTATTTTATAGGGATCAGTAAAACCCTGGCACTTAAAAAGTTCCCACATACTAAAATTTTGGAACACACTCTGATTCTTTCAACTTGCATCGTTCTTTTTAGAACTTGGCTTCTCCTCCGGAACCGAATCGGTTTGAATTTCCCTAAGCCATTCCGATCGAATCTTTTCCAATTGTTTCTTTCGATTTTCTTTATATGCAATTTCTCTATTGAGTTGTTCGAACTGAACGATGGATTCCTGGTGTTCCAAAGCGGTCTCAAGTAATGCGTAAATTCCTAAAAAATTCAATACCTTCGCAAACCAGGAAAGTTTCTCCTTATAACAGGAGTATTTCAATCTTATCAGCCGACTTAAAGTTCTTATCCGCATATAAATGTCCAAGATTATTTTTTTCCCGATCATGTTTTTGCGAGATGTAATTCGCGAGGATCAGAAAATCCTGAAAAGTTTCAGGAATGAGGCCGTTTAAATTTTCACGGATGATTCTTAATTCTTCCGAAACGAATTTTTCTTCAATACCCGAAACGAGGCCGGAATAATCGACGTCGACCATCATGTTCTTTCGGTTATTCGAAATCAAGTCCCAGGCATCGGGATATTCTTCTTTGAGTTTGTCATAAAACTGGTTGAGATAATATCCTTTTAAAATTTCAAACGCCTTTCCGGACAGTTCCGTCCGTTACGTGAAACAATCCTACGGTTTTTGTCACCCCTATATATTTAATTTATTGAATATTATCCAGAATAAATTGGACCGAATCGGCGATCACCTCCTCTTTGATGAAAGTTCCCCAGGAGGTTTCCGCGATCAGATATTCAAATATGGAAATCAATTCTCTAATTTGAAAGGGCTCGCATCCCAAAATACAGTTCTGAATCGAAAATGCGGACTTACTCAAACTATTTAGATAAATCTCTTTCAGATTTTCTCGGTCGGAACTCTTGAATTCTTTTTCCGAAATGAGGCAGAGACAAACCGTAAGTTGATTCGTCTCCACTAAAAATTTAAACTCCGGAAAAACGAAAATCAAATTCTCATTTGAAAGTTTTTTCAGAGTGTTGATGTAAATCGGTTTGGATCCACCATCCTTCCAGGCCTTTAGAATTTTACCGGAAAAAAATCCTTCCAAGGTCGTATGATTTCGAATTTGATAGAGGATTTCCACTTCCTTAGGATTCAAGGAAATAGCTTCTTGATCGGTCGCATCGGCTTCGTTTCTCAAATACAGGTAGGAGAGGCCATGAGATTGTCGTATTTGTCATGATCGTAAAGGGGATCCAAGCGTCATACCTATTGAGATAAGCTCCAAAACGAAGCATAACGATTTTATACTATATTGAAATTAAAAATAGCAAAAAATATTTCAAGATGCGAATGTTTTTGTTTAAGATATCTTTGATTTGTTTTCAGAGATTCCTATTTGATGGGATAAACGCTCGTAAAACGTTTGATACTTTCAGAACTTCCAAATAGAATCAAAATTTCCTTCTCTCTAAATACCGTCCTGGAATCCGGTAGAAAAACACCACCTTCTTGGGATTCCGAATCGTTTCCGTTCGATTCCGCTTTTCTGATTCCAACTAAATTGATCTGAAACTTTTCCCTTAGCTTGAGTTCTCTTAATTTTTTACCGTAAAGAAGAGGAGAAATTTCCACTTCGAAAAGACTGTATTCTTCGCTTAACAAAGTCGCCTTTTTTACCCCTTGATAGCTGAGTTGTTCCGCCATGGAAGCGGCCGCCCTTTCCTCTGGATTGAACAGATTGTCGATCCCGATCATTTGAAGAATTTTACGATTCAATTCGGAATGATAACGAACATGCAGACATTTCAAATTCATATCTTTTAAATTGTATGCGGTAGTGATTAGGGATTCAAAATTTTCCGCGAGAGCTACAACGATCTCGTCCATGTCTTCCAGATCCAACTCTTCCAACGAAGATCGACTGCTCGTATCCACACAAACGGCAAGAGCGCACTGATCCTTGATTTCTTCGACAATTTTTATGTCCTTGTCTATCGCCGTCACCTCGTGTCCGTTTTCGTTCAAATAGATTACTAGAGTTTTGCCGAAATCTCCCAAACCGATAACGGCGATTCTTTTTTTGAGGGTTTTATTTTTCTTTTTGCCCACCATGACACAACTCCCCTTAACCGACTATGATCGATTCTTCCGGAAATTTAAGTCCGGATTTTTTTTCTTTCGGAACCAAAGCGATCAGTATGGTTAACATTCCGACCCGACCGCAAAACATCATCAGACAAATCAAAATTTTTCCCGCCAAAGTCAAAGAGGACGTAATCCCTCTCGAAAGTCCCGCGGTTCCAAATGCGGATACTACTTCGTAACAGAGATCCAAGAACGCGGAATTTTCGGTGCATGTTAAAAAGAAAATTCCGCAAAAGATCAGAAATAAAGACACGAGAATTCCCGCAGACGCCCTGGAAGTGGAGCCGGAAGAAATTTTTCTTCCAAAAACTTCCACTTCTTCCTTGCCCCTAATATGATTGAACAGATGAAGTATAGCAACCGCAAGTGTCGTTGTTTTGATCCCGCCTCCTGTGCCGTTCGGAGAAGCTCCCACCCACATTAAAAAAAGGCTAACAAACACCATGGGCATTCCCATTTTAGAAACGTCTAATGTGTTAAAACCCGCGGTTCTAGTACTGATCGAATAAAAAAGAGAATGAAACATTCCATCCATTACGCTTAATCCCGAAAGAGTGCTATTCATTTCCAACACGTAATACGAAACCGTTCCGAACACAATCAAACCGGCCGATACGGTAAGAATCAACTTAGCTCCCAGTTCCATCCTTTTGGGATAATCTCCGATCTTCAACATCCAATGAATCAGATGATTCACCGTGGGAAACCCCAATCCCCCGAGCACGATCAGAACCATCACTATGGATAAAAATTCTTTTTGGTTCAACATCCAATCAGCTCCAAAACCCTGAGGGAACGTGGAAAAACCGGCGTTGCAAAAAGAACTCACCGAATGAAACAAAGAGTAAAAGATTTTATTTTTAAGATTCG
Source organism: Leptospira weilii (assembly GCF_006874765.1). Taxonomy (NCBI): domain Bacteria; kingdom Pseudomonadati; phylum Spirochaetota; class Leptospiria; order Leptospirales; family Leptospiraceae; genus Leptospira; species Leptospira weilii. The sequence goes on along the minus strand of NZ_CP040840.1, from coordinate 720,883 downwards.
TTTCATTTTGGTCAGGATAACAGACAAAGATCAACAAGACTCCCACCGCTTCTATGAGAAAAGTCTGAGCCGCCACCTGCTTTAAAACGGAAGAAGCTCGTCCCACACTTTCCTGACTAAATAGATCCTTGATCAGAAGTTTGTTTGTAACACTGACCTGCCCCGCCAAAAAGATCGCAAAAAAAACGGTAAGCGTCATAAGACCAAGTCCGCCGATTTGGATCAACAGCATCAGAATCGTCTGTCCCGTCCCGGTCAGTTGGGAAGCAACGGATATCGTACTCAAACCGGTAACACAAACCGCGCTTACGACAGTAAAAAAAACGTCTATCGTAGGAATTGGAACGGCTTGAGCTCTCGGTAAGGATAACGCGAGCGTTCCAAGTAGGATCAAAATTCCGAAACTTCCCGTGATAACCAAGGAAGGACTGATCTGTCTGTAATTCAGCAGTTCCGTTTTTCGGATCAATCGGGAAAAGTTACTGAATAGAAGAAATAGTTGACTCAAAGACAAAAAGGCCAAACTCGCGTCTTCTCCGCTTAAGGAATTTAAAGTGAGAAATTCATAGATTTCCTGACTGATGATCTCCTGGAATACGATCAGAAAAACTACGATCGCTTCCGTCTTGTGAGTTTTGAGATAACCAAACAGACTTCCGACTACGAAAATAAACGAAAGGACCTCATAAACGACTAAGGAAACGACAATTCCATTTACGAGTAATCGAATCCAGTGCGTCCATTCATGAGGATAATAAAATCCGTAGATTAAAATCAAAAGACAAAGAGAGATACTTCCGCAGATCGAGTAGTAAATTCTTAAAGGAGGATAAATTTTAGACTGATAAAAAAGGGCTACGTTGTACCAAACATTCGATAAATTGAATATAATCTCTTTGATGGGATTCATTAGAAGCTGACGTTAAAAAACGAAATCTCCAGTTTGTATTCTCTTCCCGGAATCCCGGAGGCGCCCGCATTGGGAATCGGCAGAAAATTTCCGAAGCCGAGAGAATCTGCGGATGTCGGTTCGACAGGAGGCGACTCGGGTTGATTCTCCTTTTTCATGGATTCGTACTCTTTCATATCGTGCCAAGCGTTTGCAAAAGCAAGACTCGTTCCGAAAGTAAAAATAAAAACGGAACCGCCGAACGTCTTTTGAAACTTATGCACACCTTGAACTTTTGCATTGGAAGCGATCGCGTACCCGAAACCGAGAGTGATCGGAAGAGTCATAAAGAAGATGATCGAAAAACGACGAAGCGTCGTTTCCGTATATTTTTCCTCCTCGTGAATCTGGTTTTGTTTTTTCTTTTTGTCGGCTTGTTGCGCCTGTCTTTGAAGAATCGCTTCCACGTTGATATTACCCGTAAGTGGATTGATCAGATTCTCTTGTTTTCTTTCCGTATTGGGATTTGCGGTTCTGCGTAAACCGCCGGTCGAAGGAAACGGAGTTTCGAAAGGAATCTGCACATTCTTAGGAGAAATCAAAGCCGGTTTTTTAAAAGCCGGAGGAACCGTATATTCCTGATAAACCTCTCTGGTCGGAGAATCCTTATAGTTTCTCAGGTTGAAATCGTAAGGATCAGAGAAGTCTGTCTGACTCTGAGAAAACAACAAATCCGGATTAAAAAAAGAAAGAATCAGAAAAGCGGCCGTAAGTTTGATACTCGCATCAAAACGAAACAAGACCGATCGTTTACAAAAATCAGAGGCAAAATTTCGAATTTCTTTGTGAGCATGCAAGACGTGGTTTCGAACGTAATTCGACAGATTCTTACGGATTTCCCATAAATTGAGCATGGTCTTTCTTCTAGAATCCCTTATGTATCAAGTCGAGGCAAGAATTTTTAGAGCCAAATCAAGAGGCGGATTTTCTTCCGCTTAAAATTTCGGAAGTGAATAAAAAAGAATTCTGTCTCACGGTTTCCAAGATCTCCGCACTAAGACCGATTCTGGCTGCCTTCGAATATTCTTCTTCGATTGTGGTTCCGAAAATTCCGGGATCGTCCGTAGAAATCGTGAATTTCATTTCGTTTTTTGCAAAACGAAGAATCGGATGCGATTTCGGATCGACAACCATTCCGATAAATTCGTTCGAACTCGGGCAAGACTCGATGACCGCATCGGTCCGTTTGATTTTGGAAATGCAATAATTTTGAAAGCCGACACACTCTTCCAAAAACGAAATATCCGTCTCCAATTCGACGACTTCTTTATGTTTGAGAGAATCGATTTCGTTTCCAATTTTTTCCCTCGAAGGAACTTCAAAGTAAGAATCCAGTTCCTCTTTTCGATCGTAATATAACTGAAGTTGATCCAATCTTTCCGATTTAGGTTCCGTAATTTTGTTCTTCATCTTTTCGAAAGGATCAAGCCCGAGAGCGATCGCGTGCCCAAGACGGTGCGCGCCCCACTCCGCTGATTCCAAAACCCATCTCGAAGCGGACAAAATCGATTTGTCTTGAAAGCTCTCTCCGACGTGATAAAGAATCGCAAGAGCCGTGTCCCTTTCCGCCTTGTTATCCTCCTCCACCGTCTTAAAAAATTTCTTTTTTTCTTTAGGGGGAAAACCCTCTTCTATATAACAAAAATCTAATCCTACCAAATAATCCCGGATCAAAGAGTTTTTTTCCATAAGATCCTTATAAATAGAATACTCCCTGAATACGTCTCCGTCCCTGTGCAAAGAGACCGCAAGTTTGGCAAATCCGCCCGTTTTTTCTTCTCCTCGCGCAAGTCCTTCGCAAGCGGCTAACGTTTTATCGTATATCCCCTGTTCCGTCTCCAAAGGAGAATACATCACTCTGTATTCTCCGTAAATCACACCCTGACGAAACTGATCTTCCACGATCCGTGTGGCGACTAACGCGATTTCGGCGGGATCGAATTTGGATAAGGCGATGATCAGATTGAATTTGGCCTGAAACTCGGGAAACGGACCACAATGATTAAACAGGTAAAGTCTGCGAAAAGAATCGGGATCTTTATAATCCTCGAAAAAAGTTTCCGTGGAAATTTTTTTACCGAAATATTGTTGATATGAGTTCGTAAAAATCTCCCAACGAGGAGAAGGATTGGATTTACCTATCTCGTAGAGAAATTCGGAAGTGATCGATCCGTAGAGGTGATTGTGAAGATCCGCGTATTGTTTCATAAATTCCTGCCGAGCGACCTGTAATACGACTCAAGCGCCGATTTGCCGAGGATAACATCGCTGAGCTGCGCCGAGTTTTTACTACGACAGTTTATAAATAGCCTAGCGCTGCAACTTACGGCGCAGTAACTCAATAAAGCTTTTTGTTCTGTAATTGTATTCAGGAAACAAATTTTGAGAATCGTTGTCCAATAGTTTCCGAAGCGATACGAGTTTTTGGACTCGAATACTTTCGTAAAATGAAATTTGGAATTTTTTACAAACAAAGTAAATCCGGAAAAAAGTTTTTGAAAAGGGATGGTTTTATTGTTTCTTCCTAAAAACTTGGAAGAACCGTGAGAACCTTACAGCATTTAGCTCATACCTTTTATAGGAACATTCGTCCGAGTCTTTTGAATTCCATGATCTTGAAACTCGCGGTACCCGTCGTGTTCGGAATGTTCAGTCAAACCGTAGTTTGGGTGACCGACACGATGATGGTAGGAAGACTCGGTAAAAATTCGATCGCCTCGATCGGAATCGGAGGGATTGCGCACTTTACTGTGCTTGCGTTTCTCATGGGATTTGCGATGGGAATTCAGGTTATCGTAGCGAGAAGATTCGGAGAAAAGAACGATTCCGAAATCGGTAAGATCGGAGTCACTACTTTGTACATCGTTCTTGTTTTTGGAGGTTTTTTATCGATCGGAGGAGCGGCAATCAGCGACTGGTTGATGAACCTTCTCAATAAAGACGAAATTGTAAAGGAACTTTCAAGCAAATATCTATACTTCCGTTTTCTGGGAACCGTCTTCTTTTTTCTACTCTTTACGACGAGGGCATTTACCGACGGGTTAGGGATCACGACCGCTGGCCTCGCGTCCATGATCATAACATGTTTTACGAATATATTTTTAAACTGGGTCCTGATCTACGGGAACTTAGGTTTTGATGCGATGGGTGTTAAAGGGGCGGCAATCGCGTCTTCTTTGGCCGGAGCCGCGGGTTTGTTCGCGTTTCCCTTCTACTTTTATTCAAGAGGTCTGGGGAAATATTTTTCCCACGCATCTTGGGCTTTCAGTTTTACTCACTTTCGGGAAATCTTAAAGACGAGCACCTCACCGGCGCTTGCGGAACTTCTCAATAACATTTCTTTTATGATCTTTACGGAGTTTGCAACAGTCGTTGGAACAACCGCATTAGCTGTAACCAATATGCTTTTTAGCACTCTCAGTCTTTCCTTTTTACCCGGATACGCGTTCGGGATTGCCGCGACCACGATTCTCGGCCAGGCGTTGGGAGCGGGGAAACCGAAGCTTGCGTATCACGGCGCGTTTCGATCCGCTTTTTTTGCGGCTTGTGTGATGGGAAGTATGGGCCTTGTTTTTATAGTTTGGGGGAAGGAGATGTTGTCCTTTTACACAAAGGATCTGGAGTTGATCGAGGAAGCGTATTCTCCTTTAGTCATCTTGGGAGTGATTCAGATCGTAGACGCTTACCACATGGTGATCGCTTGCGCCCTTCGGGGCGCGGGACTTCAAAACTTCGTTTTCCGTGCTTATACCGCGGCCTCTTATTTAGTGTTTCTTCCTTGCGCTTATTTTCTGGGAATTTATTCGGGAATGGGATCGACCGGATTGTGGTCCGGGATCGTGGCTTGGGTTTTGGTCCTCGCATCTGTGTTTATCGTTCGATTCCGCAGAAAGGATTGGGTTCACAATCAAGTTTGATCGCGCGGGAGTCCCCACATACGAGGGGTTTAAACTTTCTTGCCAGATCGGGTTTTCGGGTTTTCCTGGTCTGAAGATGAAAAAAGCACTCATAACCGGGATCACAGGACAGGACGGATCTTATCTAACGGAATTTCTACTTCTGAAAGGATATCAAGTTCACGGAATCGTCAGAAGGTCCAGTATGTTCAACCGGGCGAGAATTGAGCACCTTCGCGGGAACTCCAATTTAATTTTGCACTATGGGGATCTTACCGACTCAAGCAATCTAAATCGAATTTTGGAAAAAGTTTCACCGGACGAAATTTATAATCTCGCCGCTCAATCTCATGTGGGAGTTTCCTTTGAAGTTCCGGAATATACCGCGGAAGCCGACGCGGTGGGAACGCTTAGAATTTTAGACGCGATCAAACAGATCGGGGTGAAAAGCAGATTTTATCAGGCGTCCACATCCGAACTTTACGGAAAAGTGCAGGCAATTCCACAGACGGAAACAACCCCATTCTATCCAAGATCTCCCTATGCGGTCGCAAAGTTATACGCATATTGGGCGGTTGTAAATTACAGAGAGGCATTCGAAATCCACGCATCCAACGGAATCCTATTCAACCACGAATCCCCAAGACGAGGGGAAGGTTTTGTAACTAGAAAGATCACCATCGGAGTCGCCAATCTACTCGCGAAAAAAGGCGGACCGATTCAACTCGGAAACATGGATGCAAAAAGGGATTGGGGATACGCACCGGACTACGTCGAAATGATGTGGATGATGCTCCAGCAGCCCGAAGCGGACGACTATGTCGTGGCGACCAATGAAACACACACCGTAAGGGAGTTCGTGGAAAAATCCTTCGGATTCGCCGGAATTCAAGTACGTTGGGAAGGAAAAGGAGATTCCGAGAAAGGATTCGATGCAAAGTCCGGGCAACTTCTCGTGGAGGTGAATCCTAAATTCTATCGCCCGACCGAAGTCGATATTTTAATCGGCGATCCTTCGAAAGCAAAGAAAAAACTAGGTTGGGAGCCGAAAGTAAAATTCGAAGAACTCGTCAGGATCATGACCAAAGCGGATTGCGAATTGGTCGGAATAAAGCTCTAAAAACACATTCTAACTTTCGAATATAAACTCGAACAAATAGGACGAACTTTCTTATCTCACATATACATAATCCGACAAATCCGTTTAACCCGACCCGACTTTCTTTACGAAAAAATCACATGGGGACTTGCTAACCTTGAAAAGCCGCATTGAAAAAATTTCGGAGTAAGAAAAAATCCTAACTTTAACGTGAGCTTGGCGTAAGAAAGTTTGGGCGAATAAGAAACTAAAGCGTTGCTGCCGTTAACTCAGTAAAACGCTCTATGGATCGGCATAACTCAGCGGCTGCCTCTCTATGGATCGGCATAACTCAGCGGCTGCCTCTCTATGGATCGGCATAACTCAGCGGCTGCCTCTCTATGGATCGGCATAACTCAGCGGCTGCCTCTCTATGGATCGGCATAACTCAGCGGCTGCCTCTCTATGGATCGGCATAACTCAGCGGCTGCCTCTCTATGGATCGGCATAACTCAGCGGCTGCCTCTCTATGGATCGGCATAACTCAGCGGCTGCCTCTCTATGGATCGGCATAACTCAGCGGCTGCCTCTCTATGGATCGGCATAACTCAGCGGCTGCCTCTCTATGGATCGGCATAACTCAGCGGCTGCCTCTCTATGGATCGGCATAACTCAGCGGCTGCCTCTCTATGGATCGGCATAACTCAGCGGCTGCCTCTCTATGGATCGGCAGCCAGGTCATAACATAGAATCGCTTTCGCATTTCGTTATACCGAACTCACGTTAACTTTACAAAGAATTTTGGAACCATCAACTGCTCAACAGGATTGGAAAAATGAAATTACCTGCGGAACTCCACAGTATTTTAGATTTATAAATTGTCTTTTCATCGTTACTCATCTCTACATAATAGAGCGTCCAAACGCGGGATTTATGCTCAAATTTATTTTATAGGGATCGGTAAAATCCCGTGTAGTTAAACGATAAAGTTTATCAATGATACTTAGAATCTACGTTGAAACTAACTTACAATCTTCTACGACGAAGTGTTCGAGGATCATTAAAGAACATTAGAGTTGTTGAAAACTAATTCTCTATCCGTTTTTGCTTTATTGAAATGGATGTTTGAAGCGGTTTTGCTAATCTGAACCATAGAATTTTTCAACAACTGTATTGTATTACCGATCTCTACATAAAGGAGTACCGTCAATTTTAGCACAAATTCCCATTTAAAAACAAAATCTTGAGCACTCTATAATCTAGATAGTAGGCTTAAAGATGGAATTAAAAAATCCCAAATTTTTTCTTGAGTTCGTCTCTAGTTTGTTCCCAAACGACGGTCGTTTTTAAACTTAGAGCATAAGAACGATCTTGGTCTCCTGTTTTGAGAAATTGTTCCGCTTCCGTGACTAAGGTCCTTAAATCCTCTAAACCGAAATTAGCGGAAACCCCTTTGGTTTGATGAAGTTCGGCTTGAAGCTCTATGTCTTTTTTTTCTTCCGTGAAATGAACGATATTTTTGATTCGAATTTCCATATTTGTGAGAAGAGACTCAACCATTTCTTTAAGCCAAGCAATTTCATCCTCATCGTCACTCTGCTTCAGAGAATCCAATCTATTCCAGTCCACAAGCATATTTGTGACCTCGTTCAAAGTATTTCCTTTTTTCGCATTAAGAAAATCTACTCTCCAGTAAACATTACACTTGTTCAAGACATCTTTAAAAGCTTGAATAAAAAAGCCAAACCGATTTTTGTATTTTAGAGCCAAAGTGAGGTCTAAATGAAAATACATCCGACTGCCGTTATCGACCCGAAAACAGAATTACACGAATCGGTCGAAGTCGGTCCTTATTCCATTATCGAAGGACATGTTTCCATTCAAGAAGGTACCGTAATTGAAAGTCACGTAAAGATTTGCGCGGGTTCCGAGATCGGAAAATTCAACCGTTTTCATCAAGGCGCCGTAATTGGAGTAATGCCTCAGGATTTGGGATTTAACCAACAACTTTTAACTAGAACCGTAATCGGTGATCATAATATTTTTCGAGAATACTCGAATATTCATAAAGGAACCAAAGAGAATTCTCCGACTGTAATCGGTAACAAAAACTATTTTATGGGGAATTGTCACGTTGGTCACGATTGCATTCTAGGAAATAATAATATTCTCACGCACGGTTGTGTGTTAGCCGGTCACGTAACTTTGGGTAATTTTGTGTTTATTTCCGGTTTGGTAGCGGTTCATCAGTTTTGTTTTGTCGGAGACTACGCAATGGTCGCGGGGCTTGCGAAGATCGTTCAGGACGTTCCTCCCTATTCCACGGTCGACGGAAATCCGAGTACGGTAGTGGGCCTAAACAGCGTAGGTATGAAACGAGCCGGTTTTTCTCCGGAAGTAAGAAACATAATTAAACAGGCCTATAAAATCATCTATCATTCCGGAATGCCGACCAGAAAAGCCTTGGATGAATTGGAAGCTTCGGGCAACTTGATCGATGAAGTTAAGTATATTATAAAATTCTTTAGAGACAGCGATAGAGGAGTGATAAGTCACAGGTGAGATTACTAATTACGGGGGGCGCGGGTTACATCGGAAGTCACATAGTCGCGCTTCTTCTTGAAAAAAAACACGAACTTATAATCGTAGATAATCTTGAAAAAGGAAATGAAGCGAATCTTTTTTCGGGACCGGAACTGATTCAAGGAAATATTCAAGACGATTTCGTTTTAGAAAAAGCGTTTTCAAAACCGATCGACGCAGTTTTTCATTTCGCCGCGTGGAAAGCGGCGGGCGAATCGATGACAAATCCTTCCAAATACGCTCTGAACAATATAAACGGAACTCTTAAACTTCTCGCTTATATGGAAAAGGCGGGAACCAAGAAATTCATCTTTTCCTCGTCTGCGGCGGTTTACGGCTCTCCGCAATATCTCCCCATCGACGAAAAACATCCAGTTCATCCGGAAAATTATTACGGTTATACGAAACTCGCAATCGAACAGAACCTGAAATGGTACGAGTCTCTCAAAGGGTTCAATTTCGCTGCATTACGTTATTTTAATGCGGCAGGTTACGATCCCAAAGGAAGAATCCGGGGCCTGGAAAGAACTCCCGCAAACCTTCTTCCGATCATCATGGAAACCGCGGCGGGTATGAGAAACGAATTCGAAGTGTTCGGGACCGATTACGAAACTCCGGACGGAAGTTGTATTCGCGATTATATTCACGTAACCGACTTGGCAAAGGCTCATGTTTCAAGTCTCGAGTATCTCGATTCCGAAAAAAAATCTCTTACGGTCAATTTAGGGTCCGAAAAGGGTTATTCGGTTTTGGAAGTGATTCGCCTTGCGGAGGAGGTGGTCGGAAGACAAATCTCTCATAAAATTTCGGGGAGAAGAGCGGGAGATCCCGCGAAACTTTTGGCTTCTTCGGCAACGGCTCAGCGTTTATTGAAATGGACTCCGGAATATAGCGAAGCCAAAACTCTTCTCAAAACGATGTGGGACGTATATCAAAATCCGGCTTAAAGTCACCGAATCGATCTGCACTCCGAATTTACGGAAGCCACGTATTCAAAAGCAAGGTCTTGTAAAAATTCCCCTCCCGAAAATTTTTCTTTGAATTGAATTTTTCCCTCTTTAAACAATCGAACCCAGTCGTCTTGTAATTTGTTCGCGATCGGCGCGTAAGACCAATGCCATTTCTCCTCGTTGTAACCTTTGTTTCCTCTCGAAGTTTTCGGAGTATATGGTTGGCAGAAGCCGAACCGCTTTGCGTTCTTAAACATCCAGTTATAGAACTTTTCCCCCTTTCCGCCTTTTTGAAAATAAGAATTCTCTAATGCATTTAGGTCTATATCCGTTCCCCAATGATGTCTCGAAGTTCCGGGAGCGCTTGAAAATTCCAGGATCAAAGCAACGATTTCCCGGGAAGTCTTTCCTTTTACGGTTTCTCTCATTTTCCTTTTTCCGGAATATTTTTCCTCCCAAATTCTCTTCTGATCTTTAAAGGAACGAAAAGCAGATACGAGGAACGGTCTTTGTTTTTCTTCCGGATTTTCTCTTTGATAGGCTTGAATTAATTCCAAGAATTTTTCTAAAACCTCTTTTCTAAGATAATAAATTCTGCTTTCTCCCGGATTGGAATACGCGGTTAATATCGCTTCCTGTTTAAAGTCTCCAAGTACGTAGGCTTCGTTGGAAACGTTTCCCGTTTGAGAAAAAATCGCACTTTGAATAAAAAAGATCAAAATAGCGGAAAGTAAATTTTTCATACCTACTCGTCAAAATGTAAAACTCAAAGTCTCTTGCAATGGGTTTTTACTGGAAACCTTTCGTAAAATTTTGATACGATTCTTTTTTACCGACCATGGTCTATCCCAAAACCCTAAAAGAAATCAGTTCCGATCTTCGGTAAGTTTGTAACAAAATGCAGAAATTATTCCCTTTGAGCAATTTGTGTACTTTTAAATATTCTTTTTCGTCGTTAAATTTTCGTAGGAATTCCCACATTGGGACAGGTTTCATAACGAAGATTGAAGTATTTTAAAATGTGATGAATTCACTCTTGAGTCATTACCTTAAGATCAAAGAACTGCGTTTCCAGAAGAGGTCGGTATTTGAGGAAGAGATATTTCCAATGAAAAAATATTTCATCACTTTCCTGATTCTTTTTTCGATTACAAACTGTTATCTTGAACTTTCCCGCGCGCACCACTTTGGCTTCTTTCATTCCTTTCTACTGCGCAAACTTTCGGAGTTCTTGGGTCAGGTTCATGGAACAAAAATGAGGACCGCACATGGAACAGAAATGTGCGGTTTTCATTCGATCCTGCGGAAGAGTCTCGTCATGAAAGGACTTCGCGGTTTCGGGATCGAGGGAAAGCGCGAACTGATCCTCCCAACGAAATTCGAAACGGGCCTTGCTCAAAAGATTGTCCCGTTCGATCGCACCCGGATGTCCCTTTGCCAGATCTGCCGCGTGAGCCGCGATCTTATACGCAATCACTCCTTGTTTGACGTCTTCCTTATCGGGAAGTCCCAAGTGTTCTTTCGGAGTCACATAACAGAGCATAGCCGTTCCGAACCATCCGATCATCGCCGCACCGATCGCGGAAGTGATATGATCGTAACCCGGAGCGATATCTGTAACAAGAGGACCTAACGTGTAAAACGGAGCTTCTTGGCAAAGCTTCATCTGGAGATCGACATTCTCCTTGATGAGATGCATCGGAACGTGTCCCGGCCCTTCGATCATCACCTGAATGTCCTCTTCCCAAGCGCGTTTTGTCAATTCTCCGAGAGTTTCGAGTTCTCCGAATTGAGCTTTGTCGTTTGCATCCGCAATGGAACCGGGGCGCAATCCGTCTCCGAGAGAAAAGGAAACCCCGTATTTTTTCATCACCTTAAGAATTTCGTCGAAATGCGTATAAAGAAAATTCTCCTTATGATGCGCCAAACACCATTTTGCAAGAATCGATCCTCCTCTCGATACGATCCCGGTCACGCGGTTTGCGGTAAAAGGAATATAACGCAGAAGAACTCCGGCATGAATCGTAAAATAATCCACTCCTTGTTCGGCTTGTTCCTCCAAAGTATCTAAGAAAACCTGAATATTCAAATTCTCCGCTTTTCCTTTTACCTTTTCAAGAGCTTGATAGATCGGAACCGTTCCGATTGGCACGGGAGAATTTCTAAGAATCCATTCTCTCGTTTCGTGGATGTTTTTTCCGGTGGAAAGATCCATCACCGTGTCCGCGCCCCACTTGACCGCCCAATGCAATTTTTCGACTTCCTCTTCGATAGAGGAACCAAGCGCGGAATTTCCAATATTCGCATTGATCTTTACGAGAAAGTTTCTGCCGATGATCATCGGTTCAAGTTCGGGATGATTTCGATTGGAAGGAAGAATGGCGCGACCGCACGCGATTTCCGAACGAACGAACTCGGGATTCATATTCTCCCGAAGTGCCACATAACGCATCTCTTCGGTGATGATTCCCTTTCTCGCATAATGCATCTGAGAATGATTCAGGTCGAGGCGCGTCCGGATCCATTCTTTCCTTATTTTTGGAATTCCGTATTTATAATCGGAAGGTTCCTTATCAGAAAGCGCACCTTCCGTATGATACGATTGATATTCGGTCCCGTCTGTAAGACGAATCGTTTTCAGAGGAACTTGAAATGATTGAGCGGGTTCCATACTTTCTCCTGACCATGAAACTGAAGGGAGGACGTTAAAAACTAGAACCGGTTTGCAATCTTTTTTTGAAAATTCCCAGAGACCTCGAACAAAGATAGAATCGTTTGGTTGGTCCGTTTTCCTACGCAGGCCTTATCCCGATCAGGTTCCGGGGACTCTCTCAGAGGCTATTTTTATTAGCCCCACCCCCAACGGTTTCAAAAGCAAAATCGCATGACAAGAATTCGATGACAAGAATAAAAAAGCCGTTTCAATCAAATCGATCCATCGTAATGTTTGTGTCAGAACGTCAAAGCAATGTGGCAAAGTTAGAGTGAAAATCGCACAAGAGATCCCGATTGGAGCTTAGACAAGACTACATAACGGCGAATCCTCAATGCGATCGCTACCCTAGAAAGCATTGCACTAAATTCAGTAACGCATCCCTGCACAATAAAATTTATAAGACATATAAAATTATAATCCGAGCCGGGGAGATAGAAAAACACGGAAGAATTTTTCGGATTGGGACGAATCAGAATTATTTTATAGTTAGATAATACGGTTTGAAGTCAATTGGAGTCCAATATATTCACCGAAATATTTTTTAGATCGATCGAGTAAAACTTGTATTTCTTGTCGCCTGAAAATCCATCGATAAAAAAACGATTTAGAGATTTACGATATACTAAATTTAATATTTGAAAGGAGGTCTCTGCGCCGTCCGGATCCGCAAACACTGCCTGACCGGAAATCGGATTGTAAGCCGCGTTGGAAAGGATCAAACTCCATTCTTCCTGGCTGGATTCGAATAGCGGAGTCGCGAGGATTACATCTGTGGAAAGTTCAGAATAAGGAACGCAGTTCTGAGGTTGTATTAGATCTTTCTTAAATAAGCTGGAACGATTGGATTTACACAGAAACTGAGGCACGGCGGACAGGAAGAACGTACCTTCTTTTTTGCGATAATCCCAAAAAGGAGTTGGATCCTTTTCACCGGAAAACAGTTTTTCATCCAGAAGTTTTCCGTAAGTCGAAGCGGATTCGTTCGAATTATCCGTATCCGGTTCTTCGGTTTTATCGGAGATTTTTTTTCCCAAAAAGTATTCGAATACCGGATCGGGAATATCGTTGTTTAATATTTTTATGGCTTTTAAAAATCCCTGACCCGGATGTGTATTTTCAAAATTCTTAAAGCAGACTCTGGATAAAAGTTCTTCCGATTCGTCCCCCGGGAAAAAACTTTTTGTAAGATACGAACAGGCTTCTTGTTTTCTTCCCGAAATCAAGAGAGTCTTTGCGGTTTCGATTGCGCTTCGATCTTTGTTCGCATAAGAACCGCTCATCCAAAAATACCTCGCGGAAGAGTCGTATTTTCCCAAGTTTCTAAGAAATTTTCCGTAGAGATACAAAAGATCCGATTTGCCTTCTTCGTTTAACGATTTCAGTCTGCCTCCGGAATAGATTCTTTTATAAGCACTTCCTCTACCGGAATGAAGGGTGAAGCTGATGCGCAAAGCCAAAGAGGTTTGGGGATTGAGAACTCCTTTCATCTCACCGAAAGCGTGAATTTTTTCCCAACCGTCGTAATCGCCCGTTTTAATTTTTACCGCATAACAAGCCTTATAGAGAGGGGCGTTCTCTTTTTTGGAAAGAATTTTGAATAAGAAAGGCATTTCTTGAACCACGGCGGGCTCGGGAGTTTGCATCGAAGAGGTTCCCATGGAAACGGATTCCTCTTCGGATTGAGACGGGTTTGTTTCTTGAAAGTATATGTCCGGATTAGAAATCGGCTTATTACAACCGGAAATGACGGAAACGAGTGCGGAAGGGTTTACGTTTAAACCGTCTGCGAGTTCGCTAACAATTGAGGGATATCTTCCTTTTTTATCCGTGATTTTTCCCGAACGAATCATGATTAAGATCGCGGGAACATATTTGCGGTATTTCTCGTAGAGGAAAAAAAGTCTGGAAGACGCCGTTTTACGGATATCGGACTTTTGAGATGTCCGAAGAAGTTCCTCGTACAAAGGAATCGAAAACAGGGGGTCCTCTTTTTCCATCATATAAGCTTCCTCATACGAGACTGGATACGCGCTTGAGATAGAAATTAAGAATATTATAATAAAAGAAATATCTTTAAAATACATTTCGAAGGACTTCCCGTTTTACGTTCGTTCCGTGATTAAGAGGGCAAATTTCGGATGGCACGGTCCCGTTTTTAAAAAGTTCCTTTCGGGGATGTTTACAGGAAGGTCCGGGAAGTTTACCTGATTCTTCGCAAACAGTTATGCTTATCGCGTGTTCGGTAACCGGATACTTTCTTTTGTCGTCTTCCGCGGCTTCGAAAGTTTTTGCGACCGATCCCCAAAGAGGAGCGGCTACGGTTCCGCCTAACGCGGACGATCCTAGGCCGTAACTCGGGTCGTCGTAGCCGAGCCAGATTGCCATTGACATTCCCGGTTTTACTCCCACGAACCAGTTGTCCCTGTTATCGTTTGTGGTTCCCGTTTTACCGGCAACTTCCCCTCTATATCCGGTGCTTCTCACTCCTGCCGAATTTGCGCTTCCGTGAAGAAGGTCGATCATGATTTCCGCGACTTGGGAAGATAACACCTTTCTTTCTTCCGGGACTTTTAATCCGAATTCGTCTGCGGACTTTCTTTCGTAAACGATCTTACCGGATCGATCCGTGATTTTTTGAATCAAATAAGGGCGTTTGATCGTTCCATCGTTCGCAAATGCGGAATACGCAAGCGCCATTTCCAGAGGAGAAATTTCCAAAGAACCGAGTGCAAGAGAAAGATCTCCTCTGAATCTAGACTGAAGTACTTTCGGATCAGGAAAGAAATACTTTTGAAAAAAGTCTTGAATTTTTGAAATTCCCAACTTTTCTGCGATCTGAACCGCAGCCGTATTTTTGGACTTTGCTAAAGCATGTCTAACGCTGATATCTCCGTCGTATTGATTTCCTATATTTTCCGGCATCCAGTTTCCGGTTTGATTTCTATAAATCAAAGGGGCGTCCAAAATTCTGGAAGAAGCGTTGATGAGTTCGGTCTCGATCGCGGCGGAATATAAAATTGGTTTAATGGACGAACCCGTCTGACGTTTCATAGCGGTAGTTCTGTCCAATTGATTGTCGGCTTTGAACTCCGAACCGCCGTGCATCAATAGAATTTCTCCCGTGGCAGGGTCAACAGCGACTAACGCAACTTGCAGACCGGACTCGCTTGCTCCGCCGAAAGAGTCCGTATCGATGAAAAGTTCGAGCGCCGGTGAAATGTCCTGAACGTATTTTCGAAAGACCGCCGTTTCGCTGGAATTCTTGTTGTCCGTAAGTTTTGTTTTGCGAACGAGCCCGTTCTTCTGAATGTTGTCCAAATAATTTTTTACGATCTTCGAGAGTTCCGCTTGAACCGGTTCCGCAATTGTGGTGTAGATTGAAAAACCGCCGGTTTCATAGATATTGGAATCCGGGTATAAGGAATTCAAAAATTTACGTACGTGTTCCGTCACATACGGAGAATCATCTTTTCGATTTCCGAACACCGTCTCACCCGGCGATCTCATATGAAATGAAAGATAAATCTCATCCAGTTTCGACTTCGGATTTTCTTTTAAAATTTCTTCTTTTCGAAAAGAATGAACGATTGCGTTTACGCGTTGTCTGGATAGATCCGGATTTTTCAAAGGCGAAAAACGATTCGGAGCCGAAGCCAAGGACGCGAGGACGATCATTTCCTCCGTGTCGAGTTCGGAAGGAGTCTTTCTGAAATAGAATTCGGCCGCGCTCGCAAATCCGAAGGCTCCGTGGCCCAAGTATACATTATTCAGATAATATAAGAATATTTGCTTTTTCTCATATGTATATTCCAAGGCAAAGGCGAGCTGAGCCTCTTTGATTTTTCGGACGAGACTTTTCTCGCGGTCGTCCAGTAAAATTCTCGCGAGCTGTTGGGTAATTGTAGAAGCCCCTTGTTTAAAGCGGAAACTCGTGACGTTCACAAAAATAGCGCGAAGAACGGACATGTAGTTGATTCCGCTATGAGAAAAAAACTTTCTATCTTCTACCAAAAGAACGATTTTTTTCAGGTTTTCCGGATAAGCGTCCCATTCCAGGTTGCTCGTTTTTTTCGCGAAAATTTCAGACACCTTTTTCCCATCTCGATCGTAGATTACTGAAGGTTGATGGTTGTAAAAAAGAGAAATCATTTCCTTAAGTTCCGATTCTCGAGTAATCACCCCTACCCAAAAAAGTATCATCCCGACAAGAAACAAAGAAATGATCGCACCCGCGAAAAGTAAGACTACATTCGGAAGTTGGAAACGACGACCGCCGATTTGCTCTCTCAGTCTCTCGGCGAGAGTTTTAATTCGGGGTTGTCCATTGTCTTCGATCTGGCGCCGAACTGTGAAAAACGGCTTTTTTTCGAATGAAGTCTTTTCCCTTCGAAGGAATCGCTTGTCTTCCGAAGTCACCGCCGATGAAAGAGCTGGCTTTGGGCCTTTCGGTATATTCCGAAATTTTTGTATGAGTTCCCTCATTTTCCCATTCAGATAAGTCTGAAATTGAGAAAGAAAATTCCAAATTTTTTCTAGGATTGCAGGGCCGGTAGATTCAAAACCAGTTTGAGGAGGAGCTTGAAAGTGGGGAGTTCCAGCATCTTTGGGCTGTCTCGAATGAGGTAGGATTTCATCGGAGGGGAAAATTGACTTTATATGAGACGAGGTCGAAGCAGAGGGCGGTTTTGGAATGTCCGTTTTTACGAGAACCTTGTGACCGCACTGATAGCAGGTTAATCTGAAAATGGAACCCGTAGGAACTCCTTCCGGCAAACGAGAAGTCGTTCCGCATTCGGGGCACAAAAATCGAGAACTTCTAAGGGTTTGAATTCCCGTTTCCATCATCCCCTTAATTGTCGGAGAACCCTAGAGTTCCAGACAAGTACTTTAATTCTCTTTTTTTCTCCTTTCCGTAATTACGGTAAAATCGCAACCCTTGAGTATTTCAGTTGGAATTTTGCTACCCTCCTTCAAAGGGAACATGGAAATCGAAAGGGTTTTAAATCCAAGTTTACGCAGTCTATAAACGACGCCAAAACCCTCATCGCTGTGAAAGCGACCGTTGATATGAATCACCTTACGTCCTTTTGTCAAAAACGCATTCGCGATCGAGTCAGTCATTCCCGCATCCCAAAGATATTGGGCATCCACAAATTTTTTTTCGGTGTTCGCGTCTAAATTTATGCCCGGATGTTCTTTGAGGGTGTTTTTAATTTTAGTTTCGTAATCTTCCTGAGAGAGAGTACGAACGAGATATTTAGGAGGCAGAAAAACGGAACGAATCTTAAACAACGCTTCGAGTCCGGAAGAAGAAACCAGATTCACGTATTTTCTAGGTACGTTGGATGCGAGAACCGGAACCCGGTGTTCCTTTGCAAACCGTATAAAAGGATGATAGTCTCTTAAATAGTTGGGCCAAAGTGTTAGGGAATTTAAAAAAGCCTTCTCTCCGATCTGACCGTTTAAATATTCGTCTAAGGTTTTTTGTTGGTCCCTTTCCAACATTTCCAAAGAAAGGATTACGGGAGTTTTTAAAGCAATTTTCCTAAACCAATCTAGGCGAATTTTATGACCGATCATATCGTCATGTTCTTCTCCAAATATTAATATATCATAATTTTCAAATTCTTTTAAAACAGTTTCGAAATCAATCGTTGTCTCGGTCGGCCCTTTTTGGATGGAAAACGGAAGCGCACCTTCCTCGTTCTCAAGTTTACTTTCGGGAAAGGCTAAACTATCTTCCGAACAAAAGATCAATAAAATCGCAAAAAAACAGGCTCTTAAATAATGATTTTTCAAAACCAAAAACCTATTTCAAAAGAGACTCGATTTTTTGGGCTACGACCGAAGCGTCCGGTTCCACCGCGGAACGATATCTCGCTTCGACTTTTCCTTCCTTTGAAATCAGAAACTTTTCAAAGTTCCATTCTATCTCTCCGGGATTCGGAGAATTTTCGATCAGATAAGAATACAGAGGATGCTGGCCTTTTCCTTTGACGGAAATTTTCGACATCATATCAAAACTGGCGCCTTTTTGGATTCTGCAAAAGGTTTCAATTTCCTGATCGGTTCCAGGCTCTTGGCTTCCGAAATTATTGGCCGGAAAACCAACTACGACGAATCCCTGACTCTTGTATTTTTTATAAACTTTTTCAAGATTATCGTATTGATAAGTATAACCGCATTTAGAAGCTACGTTAACCACCATTACTACTTTCCCCTTGTATTTGGAAAGGGATATGTCGTTACCTTTGATGTCCTTTACTTTAAAATCGTAAAAACTTTCCTTTGCGAAAGCTCCGGCTAGCGGAAAAAGAATCCCTAGGATAAAAAACAAAATAGAAATTTTTGTCTGCATAAATTTTAACCTTCTCCTATGGATTAAAATCATAATTTACGTTTGCTTCAATCGTTTTTCAAAAAACTGAAATTACCTTTTTGTAATTATCGAGGAAGAATCGGGTTTTATATTTTTAAGTTTATTACTCATCTCTACATAATAGAGTGTCTAAAATTCCGCGTCCAAACGTGAGATTCGTGTTTAAACTAACGATACTCTATTTTATAGCGATCGGTAGAGTCATTGAAAAATTAATTCTCCATCCGTTTCTACTTCACTGAAACGGACGATTGCAGCGGTTTTGTTGATCCCACAATTGAATTTTAATTTGTTTTCATAGATTATCGCTTCGAATTTCCACTAAACGATATTCGTCTATCTTCCAAACTTGAAGACATTGGGGAAGTTTAAGTCCATTCGCTTACAACAACTAATTCGAAAATAAAAGTCTACCTTCGCTGAATCTTCCTCGAATTTCCTCTTTTTCCAAATCTCCCGGATTTCCGAACAAGGTCGCATCTTCTCGGGTCAATTCGATCAGTTTGGAATCTTTTCTTAAATCCGCGATTTTAAAATCGGGAAGACCGCTTTGACGAACTCCCATCAATTCTCCCGGTCCCCGAAGTTGAAGATCGATTTCGGATAACGCAAATCCGTCGGAGAAGTTTACCATCGCATCCAATCTAACTTTCGCGTCTTCGGTAACCTTAGAGTCCGTCATGAGAATACAAAAACTTTCCTGATCTCCGCGGCCGACCCGCCCCCTCAACTGATGCAATTGAGAAATTCCAAAACGATCCGCGTGTTCGATGACCATCACTGTGGCATTGGGAACGTCGATCCCGACTTCGATCACGGTCGTGGATACGAGAATCTGAATTCTGTTTTTGGAGAATTCCTGCATTACTCGATCTTTTTCTTCGATTTCCATTTTTCCGTGAACGAGCCCTACTTCGAAGTCGGAAAAAACCTCGTGTTTCAAATGTTCGTAAGCTTCGATGCAAGATTTGAGATCCACTTTTTCCGATTCTTCCACCAAAGGATAAACGATGTAGCACTGCCTTCCCGAAGAAACATATTTGCGAATGGATTTATAAACCCCTTCTCTTCGATCTTCCTGAAACCATTTCGTCTGGATCGGCATCCTACCTTTGGGTTTGGATCGAATCGTTAGCAAATCCAAATCTCCGTATAGGGTAAGACAGAGAGTTCTCGGAATCGGAGTTGCAGTCATCGCGAGAATGTCCGGATTTTTGCCCTTGGAACGAAGAGTTTCCCTTTGATCGACCCCGAATTTATGCTGTTCATCAACGATCACCAGGCCCAGTTCGGAGAAGCGAACGTCTTCTTGAAAGACACTGTGAGTGCCAATCACGAATAACGTATCCCCTTTTTTGATTCTATAGAGTTTTTCGTATCGATTTTTTTTAGGTTCTTTACCGACGAGAAGTTCGATCCCTAAAAACGGCATATTTCCCAAAAAGGAAAGAACGGTTTGATAGTGTTGTCTTGCGAGGATTTCGGTGGGCGCCACCATACAAACCTGAACCTGATTGTCCATATAACGCAAAGCCGTCAAAAGAGCGACTAACGTTTTTCCGGAACCTACGTCACCCTGCAACAGTACGGCAATTGGCTGGTCTTTTTTTGTCATGTCTTTGATCTTTTGAAGAGCGGAATTTTGATCTTCCGTAAGCTGAAAAGGAAGGTTTTTTCGAACCGAGTCGGCCGTTTCCGATTCCGGCAAAGGCCAAAGAACTCGTTTGATTTTTTCCCTCTCTTTCTTTTTGTGTTCGATCAGAAGATTGAAATAGAATAACTCCTCGTATTTGAGTCTGTACTTCGCGGCATCCAAAGAAATTTCGTCTGTCGGAAAGTGAATCTCGCGGTAAGATTCCTCTCTTGGAATCAAATTTCTTCGTTTAACGATTTCGTTCGGAAGGATTTCGGAGATTCCGCCTTTCAATCTTTCCAGGGCCGAGTAAAGAATTTTACGAAACCCTCTAGAATCCAATCCTTGCGATTTTAGAGCTTCCCCCGAAGAATACAAAGGAATGATCCTTCCCGCGTGGATCATCTCCGGAAGCTCCGCCAATTCCTCCTCCGGTTCCTGCTGTTGACTTTTCTTTTTGAGATTTGCGGAATTTATCGCATAAGTCGGTTTGATCGCGCCCGCCAGAATCTCATAATCGGGATGAATCAGCTGAAACCCTCGAAAGTATTCAAGCTTACCTGTGACAACTAACGTTGTTCCCGGTTGAAAAATTTTCTGAAAAAAACTCACTCCCCGAAAGAACACGATCGAAATCCTTTCGTTGTTCTTCGTTTTAGTTCCGACTACGAGCCTCGACTTCTTTCCGTGGGCCAGATAGGCGTCTATGACTTCCACGATCAAGGTTACGGTTTCTCCCGTTTTCAAAAAAACATTGTCTGTAAGATTACGATCTAAATATCTTCTCGGAAAAAAATTCAAAAGATCCTGAAGGGTATAAATTCCTATGGACGCAAGCGCCGCGGCCTTGGAAGCCCCAACCCCTTTGATAACCGTCACAGGTAAAAGAAGTTCGTTTTTTACGTTTGTGTTTTCCGTTTTAGAGACCGAGTTCTTCATCCTTGATTTCAGTCGGAGTCCGTTCCGGATATTGATTTTGCGAATTTACGCTTCGAGTCTCGGAAGATGTTTCCTCGTTTAAGCCGAGGTAACAATATCTGCATCCGTAAATTCTAGCGTGTCGTTTAATGCCCGGAGAAGACGGCTCTGCAATCACGGCATATAAATATTCCATTTTTTGCAAGTATTTTCCGCAGACCGGACAAATTCTGGGTTTAGGAAGATTGGGATCCCAATTTTTACCGTAGACTTTTTTAGGATCGCCGTATTCCTTCGAGACTCCGTTTTGTGCGTCTCTTTTCTTTTCGGCGTTGTCGATCCTTCTCGTATCCACGGAATAGAGAAGATGAAAAAAAACAGCGGCCACTCCCAAACATAATACGACAGTTAAAAATCCGGTCATTGTTTCAGATAGTCCTTGATTTTTGCGGCCATCGTGGGCGGGAGACCGATACCTTTATCCTGCAAACGGTGGGAATACTTGTGAAACGAATATGTATGTTGGGAGGTTTGAACAATCCCGTCGAAACAATTTTCGATGGATCCTTCCAAGGATCGACTCAAAGAGATGTTGGAAGCGATCTGAAGTTCGTATTTTCGCAAAAGCCTACGATTGACTCCTCTACAAATCGAACGATAAAAGCAGAATCGAATCACAAGCTCCGAATCGGATTGTCCGTTGAGAATGTCCTCTTCGAGTTGATTGAGATTGATGCAGTCCACGATTTCGAGCTTATACGCGACCGTATTGTGTTCGTAGGTCACCAGGTTCATAAACAGATGTTTGAATAGGGAGATCTTATAACAATCCTCCATACCGCACTCGCCCATTTTCGAATTCTCGCATTGGGTGTACATCACAATATCCGTATCGGATTCGGCGGTCGCTTGACCGAAATTAAGAGATCCTAAAATGTCGAACGCTACCACGTCCCCTCCGAAATTGATCAATCTGGAGAATTTTTTAAAGTCTTCGATTCTTTCCCGAGATATGGTGGTTTCGTGGGATCGAAAATATCTTTTTAAACCGGTGAATTTTTGGATGGTAGGATTGTTTTTAAAACCTGAGATCGTCATTGTCAGACTCTCACAAAATCTTCCGCCGACACCTCAGAATCTTGGTTCAAAAACGTAACCGAAGGAGTATTCCCCTTACAATCGACATCCATTAAGAGGCGAATTTTGTGATCCACAAGTCTATTCAATTTTACGGTTTCTACAAGCCCGTTTTCTAAAAATATTTCGGAGAAAAACCCGCCCGGTTGAAATCCGAAGACCGAATCGACCGCGCCAAAGTTAGAAGGATTTAAGAAAACGGTTTTTCCCTTTTTGATAATACCTTGATCTTCGTGGACATGCCCCGAAACCACAAGCATGGGATTGTATTCGTCCAAGTATCTTCGAATTCCTTGGGAACCCACATTTCCGTAATTAGGAATTTTATCCAAAAATCCATAGGCGGGATTGTGAATGACGACTATATCCGGTTGTTCCTCTTTGAAAAAATCTTCCGGTTCGCTGTAACTCTTTCCGTTACGATTGTATTCGTGAAACTTAACGGCTAACTTCTCCGGAATTCCGGAAGTGAGAATCGGAGCGCCTCCGTAACCCGCAAACTTATACCCGTCCTGTTCGAAAGTTTTTCTGTGGACGTCTCTCTCATACAAGGCGCTGTATTGAAGATCGATATCGTAGTTGCCCGGAAGAACTCTTACGGGGGCGCGGGAATATTTTTGAATGAGGATTTCGATAAGTTCGTATTTTTCCTTCATCGTCTTTGCCGCTTGATGAAAGAGGGTTCTGTATTCTTTAGATTTTTCTACTATATCCGGATTGTGTTTTTCGGGAAAACGAATCGCTCTTGTAGCATAATCATACGCGTTGATTTCTTCTTTTTGATCCTTGGAGATTCGATACATTTCCTCCTGGATAGTACAGAATTCAATGATCCGGTCGGTGCTAAAGAACGCTTTATAAATGATGTCCCCGGAAAAGAGATATAGATCGGCCGTCGTTTGCTGAAGAATTTCCTTCAAGCCCCTAAGACCGTCATGGATATCAGTCAGATAGATGATTTTCATTTCAATCGACCCGGAGCGTTACCGTCTCCTTTGCGCTACAGTCTCATTTTAAAAAAGAGAACCTGTACACTCAGTTTAGAAATAGCTTATGGAATGTCCAACCTTTCTAAAGATTAGTCTCTCCATAGAAGAAGAAGGGTGTCCTGATTTTCGGAAATCGGTTCGATTCGAATGTATTC
>NZ_CP040840.1:670000-692500 GCF_006874765.1 Leptospira weilii | reverse complement strand
CATTCCTTTATTCTTCTTTTATTATATATTCTATCCGATTACTTTTTTCTTAAACGAGCTGACTTCCTTTCTTTTGAGGTTAATGGGAATCCAAGCCAATAAGAGTAGAATGATGCATTCCCCCGAAGAATTGATGATCATCATAGAGGAACAAAATAAACAGGGGAAGATCGACCAGGAAGAATTTCAGATCATCCAAAATACGTTCCAGTTTTCGGAACATCAGGCAAAGGACGTGATGACTCATCGTTTGAGCATCATAGGAATTCCGCATGATACTATGATGGATTCCTTGATTTCGATCATCGCGGAACATCATTTTTCGAGATATCCGATCTACGAAGGCAACACGGATAAGATCATAGGAATCATTCACGTTCAAACGTATCTTACTTGGTTATCCAATTCCAAAAAAGGAAGAAAGGAAAAAGTAACGGCCATTATGCAACCTCCGATTTTCGTCCCCGAGGGTCTTTCGATCGAAAAGGTAATGCAAAAACTCAGAGAAAACAAACAGCATATGGCGATCGTTATCGACGAATACGGCGGAGTTTCCGGCCTTCTTACTTTAGAGGATATCATCGAAGAAATTTTCGGACAGATCCGCGACGAAACCGACGATCACGAGACGGACCCGTTTCCCACGCAACATTCCGATAGTTTCTCGATCGATGGGGCAGCGGAGTTGGACGATCTGAAAGAAATTCTCGTAGGTGTTCAAGAGGAAGAAATCAAGGACATTCGCACGATTGCGGGTTTTATTTTAGGTCGTTTAGAAGATATGCCGGAAGAAGGTTCCACGATCGCTTTACAATCGGGAACTCTTACCGTCGAAAAAATGGAAGGGAATAAAATTCTTTCCGTACGTTTTACGAGAGTCGGTTTGAGCAATAAGGTTCAGTCTAAGAAATAAAATCGGATTGATATGCCTATGTCCAATTCCGGAAAAGAAATACTCATTGCCGTTTCAGGAAGTATAGCGGCCTATAAGGCATGCGAACTCGTGCGGAATCTCACGAAAGAAGGTTATCCTGTCGGCGTGATTATGACGGCGCACGCGACTAAATTTGTCGGCCCGATTACGTTCGAAGCAATGACCGGCAAAAAAGTTCGGGTTGACGAATACGAAGAGGGAATGGCTCATATCGATGCAAAAAATTCCGCCTCAGTGATTGCAGTGGTTCCCGCAACCGCAAACATAATCGGCAAGATGGCGAACGGAATCGCGGACGATCTCGTAACTTCCACGTATCTTGCGGCAAATTGTCCGGTGATCGTCGCTCCGGCGATGAATCCTTTTATGTACGCACATCCGGCGGTTCAGAGAAATTTAAAGCGTTTAGTGGACGACGGAGTGATTCTCGCAGATCCTTCCAAAGGTGTGGTCATTTGCGGGGATGAAGGTTATGGAAAGTTAGCCGAAATTTCTTTGATTCAAAAGTTGATTCTGGACGTGCGCCAAAAAAATCTTAGATAAAGAGAAATCAAAGTGGGATTTTCCAAGGCTATCATTACATCCGGACCGACGAGAGAATGGATCGATCCAGTTCGATATATTTCGAACGCTTCTTCCGGTAAGATGGGATTTCATATCGCCGAAGAAATCGGGAAATGGATCTCGAATGTCACTTACGTTCACGGTTTAGTTCAAGAAGAATATAAAAGTCCCGTCGGAATCAAAAGAGTTTCCGTGGAAACTACTTTAGAAATGTGTGATATCGTTCTTTCTGAAATTCAATCCGACACTCTATTGGTTATGGCCGCCGCTCCGGCGGACTTCCGACCGGCCGAAAGTAAAGAAACCAAAATCAAAAAAGAGGATGGTCGTGAAACTTTGCTTTTGGAGTTTGTAAAAAATCCGGACATTTTGAAGAGAGTGAGTTCTAAGATTTTGAAAGATACAATCCGCGGTTGCTGTTTGGTGGGGTTTGCGGCGGAAACAAATTCGCTGGAAGAACACGCCATCGGCAAGTTAAAAAATAAGAATCTGGATTATATCGTTGGAAACTATGTCGGGAAAAATGAGAAGGGTTTTGGCGAAGGAGAGACGAGTGTGATTATTTATTCCTCTTTTGGAAAAGTCGCAGAGATAGGACCTCTTCCAAAAGAAGTCATTTCGGAAAAGATAGTGGAGTTCTTGAAACGGGAAACTTCAAAGACATTCGTAAATTTGTAGTTAGGGAAACGACCTTAGAACCGGTCTCAAAACTACCTATTAAAAAAGTTAAAAACAATGATTGAGCTTGCAAGATAAAGAGAAGCCAGATAGTTTTCTGCTTTTCTTTCCCAGCGAGTCAAAATAGCTCTGAATCGATTATGCCAACTATTTGTTCTTTCGACGACCCAACGTCTAGGTTTTCCTTTGTATTTACCAATGAGAGGTTTTTCACCTTTTTTCCGAATATGAGGTCGAATGTTTCTTCTTTTGATCAATGCTTCTATATCTTTGAAGTCATAACCTTTATCTAAACAAAGGTGTTTTGGTTTTTTTCTTTTTCTTCCGGAAAAAACCAAGATGGAATTCAATGTATCTTTTACATTGCGTTTATCATGAACGTTCGCTCCGCTCAACGTAATTGCCAATGGAATTCCGTTTCCATCCGTAAGAATATGCCGTTTAACTCCCAATTTGGCACGGTCTGTAGGATTTTTCCCGGTTAAACTCCCCCTTTGGGAGCCTTGACCATTGCGGAATCCATCGAAGCCCAATCCCAAGCTATCTTATTCTTCACATCATAATATTTTAAAATAGATTTATAAATCTTTTTGAATACTCCCGCTCGTTCCCATTCTTGAAATCTTCTGTGACAAGTTTGACCCGATCCAAAGTCATTCGGAATTGCACGCCACTGACAGACTGTTTTCATTCGATAGATGATACCTGCCATTACGACTCTTGTTGGAACGCGATTGCGACCACCTTTCGGCTTTGACTTCTCTTTTGGGATCAAAGGGGCTATTTGTTTCCAAAGTCCCTCGGGAATCTCTGAATAATATTTGTCCATTTCACAATTATAGTATTACACTCTCAAAGTACAAGGAGTTTTGAGACCGGTTCTAAGCATGATTGGAATACTTGCAGTAGGCGGTAATATAGAAATGTTTACTTGAAATTGGAACCAATTACTTAATCCAAGAGTTGACTGCCATTCGCACTGCAAAATATACGCCTTGTCGGTGAACTTGAGGGCGGGAAGGGTAAGGATATTAAGTTTGTCGTCCTGCTACTTTTCCGTGACTGTGCTCTGAGATGGGAATTGCAATTTTGAGGATTGGTTAATATGGAATCTCTTCAAATTCGAAAAATCGAATCTATATCTGATATCGAAAATGTCTATCCCGCTTTTCGAGAACTGAGGCCGCATCTGACCGACAAGGAAGTATTTGTACAAATGGTGTTGCAGCAGATCTCTGAGGGGTATAGCATTCATGCTATTTGCTCGGATAAGGAAATTATTGCATGCATTGGATTTCGTTTTTTCCATATGCTAGCTTGGGGTAAAATTTTGTATATCGACGATCTGATTACGAAGCGAGATTTTCACGGTCATGGCTATGGGGATAAACTTCTTAAGCACGTCATTCAGATCGCAAAGGAGGAAAACTGTGACCAGGTGCACCTCGATACAGGTTATTTACGTCATGCAGCACACTTTGTTTATCTTCGGAATGCCTTTGAACTGAACTGCCATCATTTGGCCTTAAACTTGAGAAACCAACCAAACTGAATTACACACGGTGACCTGCTTTACCCATGTCGATAATCTTTCAAATTCGCACGAACTTCGGCTTCTCGCGGCGCTTCGGGATTGCTATCGCAATCCTCACTTGGTCTCCGGCACATTGTTTTGTTCCTCGACTTGCAAGACGTTCGCTAAGGCTCATTCAAGTCTCGTGCCAATCCCTTTGCGCACAAGCGCTCCGGGAGCGCAAACGTCGAGAAGCCGCAGTTAGTTGCAATAGTGGCTAAAATTTATTTTGAAAGCAGAGTTTGAAGTTTTTATTAAAGAAATCAAAAGAAAAGAGGCTGATAATAGTAAATTTTTACTTGAAATTCAATTCCATTTGTATATCTTAACGATATACAAATGGAATTGCCAGATTTAAGCCAGATCACAGGTTTCGATTGGGATTTAGGTAATATTGAAAAGAATTGGAAAAAGCATAAAATAAAACCTGGCGAAATAGAAGAAATCTTTTTTAACAATCCTTTACTTGTAGTTCCAGATGATTACCATTCAGGAAAAGAAGATCGATATATTGTTTTAGGGATTACGAATGAAGGAAGAAAGTTATTTGCTGTAATAACAATTCGAAAAGATAAGATTCGACCTATTTCAGTTCGTGAAATGACTCCTCGGGAAATAAAAATCTATGAAAACTCGTAAAAAGATACCTCATTTAAAATCAGAGAGTGCTGAAATTGATTTTTGGTCTAAGAATGATTCTGCGGATTATATCGATTATTCAAAGGCTAAAAAAGTATCTTTCCCAAATTTAAAACCTACAACAAAAATGATTTCTCTAAGATTACCGGAAGCATTAATTGATAGATTGAAAGTTATGGCAAACAAGAAAGATATTCCATATCAATCTTTAATAAAGCTTTTACTTTCAGATAAAGTAGACGAAGAGCTTAAAAGATAGGGCGGTTTAAAACAAAAGTGAAATCAAAATTTGATACTTTTTGGGATTTGAATTTCCCTAACTGCCCGCCAATTTCTCATCTATTTCGAGACCTATTTTCATCTCGCTGGGTGAGAATACATACTCTGCCCGAATCGAAGCGCTATTCTGAAAATGAATCAGAAATGCAAATTATTTTGGATGGATTATTGGATCAGTTAAATGAGATCCATTTACTCGTAACGAGTTACTCGGGCTCAGAGGTGCCATTCTGGGATGATCAAATTGATAAAACTTTGCTTGCTGAGATGAAATTTTGGCGTTCTATCGCGATGCACAAGTTATCTGATAACTGGATTGAGCCAACACATATTGGCATATTTTTATTAAAGACTTCCCGTGGAAGAAAAAGTTTTTCGATCCAATTTTAAGACTGATAGCTGACGATAAGATCGCTAATGTAATGTTTTTATCTGAAAGTAAAAAATGGATTTATGCTCCTTACGATGGTAGGGCAGATATTGTTCTTCAGTCCGAGATTAAGAGGGACGAGATAAAGAAGAAATACGTAGCCTGGCTTTCACAACATCCGGAGGGACTATAAAATCAAGAGGCCCCCATCCATGGGGCAAGCGGGGCTCGCCTAACTTCGACTTCTCGCTTTGTTCGTCACTCACTGTTTCCTTCGAACTCACTACGGCCTCCGACACATCGCTTTGCCCACTTTACTACGCTGTAATAGAAGAAACTTACAGTAATAGTAAGTTCGTGACCCTTTCTCGCGTAAGCGCTCGGAGACGCAACGTTGAAAAGTTTCTTTCATTATCTACCAGGGATTACGCATGAAACATTTCGGGCTTCCCGCTTGATAGAAGGAAAGATTTAATATTTTTATTAAGTCCATTAAATAATGCTGGAAATCATGTAAGCAGTCTACGAAGTCTATTTTCTGATAAATGAATTTCGAAAAGTTCATCAATGCAACTATTCGAACAAGTCTAAATCATCAAATGTTCGTGCAGCGAATGGTCTATCTAGCAAAAAATTCGAAACAGCTATTCTGACAAGAGCACCTGTTCCTCAATGGTCTTTTTTTACGGAAAACTGACGAGGAACAAAAACCCAGAACGCGCCCTATCTCGCGACTCTTGGGAGCGCGAGATTTGAATTTAGGAAGCGTTCTGTTAAGTTCCCGCAGCTTGATCTTTCCGAAAAAGTAAACTGTGGTTTTGGAACAGACTGTAAAATTTGCAACACAGACAATCAAATCGCTCTAAAAGGAGAAAAACATGACGAAATCAAAGAAAACAAACAGTCCCCCGAAGCAAAAACCTGACGGAACGAAAGTTAAATTCGTGGGCGCTCCGTCGCACAGCATAACACCTTTTCTCATGTTCAACGCGAACCCCGAAGAAGCGGCGAATTTCTATGTATCGATCTTCAAGAAATCCAAAATTCTTAGGGCTAACGCGATGCAAGCCGATTTCATTCTGAACGGCCAAAGGTTTTTTTCCTACAATGGCGGGCCTGAGTTTCAATTCAACTGGGGCGTCTCATTCATGATCAGCGTAGAAACACAAGAAGAAGTCGATTATTATTGGAACGCCCTCCTCGCAGGCGGCGGTAAAGAAAGTATGTGCGGCTGGGTTCAGGATAAATACGGTCTCTGGTGGCAGATAACGCCCAAGATTCTCTTACAACTTGTGTCACATAAAGACCGCGCGAAGGCTGAGCGTGCAACACAAGCGATGTTGAAGATGCAGAAAATCGACATCGCCGCGCTTAAGGCCGCAGTCGACTAAAACCATAACCTTACCCACAAGTAATGGGATCTCAAGATCAATTTGTCGGAATTACGACAAATCCTCTGTGAAACTTAGTTCCCACAACGCGCCCTAAACACCGACCCATAGGAAGGTGTTTACTGAGTTTAGGAAGCGTTGTGCCTGAGTTTCCCTTCTTTTTGGTGGAGGCGGAAAGGTTCGGGAAATTTTTCTCTATCAGAAAATTATACTTTTTGCAAGTAAAAAGCCTTATTCTTGTTGGAACACTTGAAAAATGAGCGTTTTTTGATCTTTCTGATTCTAAAAACCTTTTCAATTTGTGGGTAAGGTTATGGTTAAAACGACTTTACTTTTGCAGCAAGAAAAAACGCTACGTTCTCTTGGGCTTCCGCATCAGATAACTTTGTTTCTCCGCTTCGTTCGGGGCGCTCATTATGGTCTTCGCCACATCCGTTTTGTCACTCGGTTTGCGAAACGTAGCGTCGAAGCCAGTCCTTAAGCTACAGTCCAAAACGCTATTGCAAAGATCTTGAATAAGGGCTGCAGTGGTCATAATTAAGTCATGAAATCCGTAGGAATAAGAGATTTTAAAAACAATCTAAATAAATATCTTCATTTAGCAAAAGCTGGAGAGACAATCGTTATTACGGAACACGAGCAAGTAATAGCGGAAATTAAGAAGCCTTCTGAATTCCTAAATGATTTAAAGAAACGTTCCTATATTTATTTAGAGGAGCAAAATCGAATAGGGAAAATCAAATTAGCAAAAAGAAATCAATCACAAATTGATTCAATCCTTAAAAGGTATACTCGAAAAATGCCAAGAATAAATTGGGGAGCTATCCGCAAAGATTCTCGAACCGATCGTCTAACTGCAACTTGCGAGACGCAACTAAGGTCGCTCAAGTCTCGCGCCACTTTTTTCGCGCGTTTAGCATGCTCAGAGCCGAAAAATATTTCGTGAAATTATAGTTAGGCGTAATGCCTGCAAAGCACCGTTTAAAAGAAGTGAAACATTATATTCCTGATTCCGATTTTTCTCGTTTCTCACCGATTGAATAGCGAGCCTTTCATCGATAAACTTAAAGAAGGCGATTTAATATTTCAGGAAACCTTCTCAGAACAAGGCAAGGCCATCAAAATAGCCACCAAATCGCGATATACACATGTCGGAATAATCTTTAAATACAAAGAAAAACTAAGAGTCTTAGAAGCCGTCGAGCCGGTAAAAATCACTGAAATCCGTAATTTTATTTCGAGAGGAAAAACAAACATTTTGTAATTACTCATCTCTACATAATAGGGTGTCTAAAGTTCTGCACCTAAACGTGGGATTTATGCTCAAATTAACGGTACTCTATTTTATAGGGATCAGTAAACCCATCTTTAAAATAAATTTTAAGAAAAAACTCCAAATTATTGAAAAAATCAAACCCAAATCGGCAAAAGCTTGTTAAATTTGGTTGCGAATCTGATTATCTAAAAAAAATCAAAAGATCATCTATGCTTGCCATTTTAATTTCCGGTATTTTATCTTTGTATATTTTTATTTCTTTTGGAATTTTAGCGGAAAAAATTTTAAAAGTGAAATTTCAATTTACGGCTAGGGTTTTAGTAGGTTTATCCGTAACAAATACGTTAGTATCTCTTGTATCTTTATTTTTACCAATAACCGTATTAGTATTATTCATTTTTCTACTATTTTGTTCCGTCTTTTTATACTTTGAAAGAGGAAATCTAAAGAGGTTAACGTTTGGATTCATTCATAAAAATATCGTTATTATCATAGCGTTTCCATTTTTATTATCGGCGCTGATTTTTTCCTTAAACCCTCCATTTGCTTACGATTCGGGGCTTTATCATATTCAATCTATCAAATGGATTCAGGAATATTCAGTAGTTCCCGGTTTAGCCAACTTACATGGAAGATTTGGTTTTAACCCGAATATATTTACAATTTTTGCGCTTACCTCTTTAAAGGAAGTTTTTGATCAGGAGATATTTTCGATCAATTTTGTAGTTTATTCAACATTGGTATTACATTTTATAAATAGAATATATAAAATTTTGAAAAAAGGAGAGGTTACAAATTTTTTCTTATTAAATTTGATTGTATTATTTTTAATTTTAGATCAGTTTATGAGCTTATCATCTCCCAGTCCAGATTTAATTTCCATTGTACTTCCATTGTATATCTTAACAAACTTACCAAAAAAAGAAAACACTACTATCTCAGAGTTAAATTTTAAAAATTATTTTTCATCCATTATTTTATCAGTATATACGATAAGTATTAAGTTAGCGACCGTTCCACTTTGTATATTGGTTCTATTTTTAATGATTCGATATAAATTCGAAGAAAAAAAATTATCGATCATAATTTCGGTTGTATCTTTGATACTTTTACCTTGGTTAATAAGGAATGTTATTTTAACCGGTTATTTGATTTATCCTTTTCCTGCAATTGATTTTTTTAATTTTGATTGGAAAGTTCCTTTGAATGCTGTCGTTTCCGAAAAATTATCGATCACGGGATGGGCAAGAAATCCAGGAGAAGGATATAAAGAAGCGGCTCAGATGAAGTTTTGGGAATGGTTCCCGATTTGGTGGAATACAATCTCAAAATTGAATCGACTTTTTATTGTTATATCGTTCTTATCGCCAATTTTTATTTTTATATATAGTTTATTTAAAAAGATAAAAATAGATTTTCAAACGTTTGCAGTACTTTTTACTTCTTGGATTGGAGCAATCTTCTGGATTTTACTTGCTCCCGATATAAGATTCGGTAAAGCTTTTCTAAGTGTTTCCGCAATTTTACCTTTGTTCTATTTCAATTTTAGGATTAATTTTTTTCCCATCAAAATATCGAAAACTTCAAAACAAATAATTCTTGTTTTCATTTTTATTATAATATCCGTTTTTTTAATAAACCGCAGAACTTATAATAGATATAAGAATTTTATTCGGGAAAACTCAGCATTTTTTGTTCGTCCTAAAAAAATAGAAATTCCGCAAAATCTAGAATTTAAAAAGATTCAAATGAATGATTTAGAAGTTTTTATTCCTGCAGAAGGCGATCAATGTTACGACTATAAGATACCTTGTATGCCTTATAACAATCCCAGTCTGATTTTAAGAGGTAAAACTTTACAGTCCGGATTTAAGTATATTCAAAATTAATAATATTATTTTACAAATTTAGATAAGACAAAATGGCGCCTCTTCTGAGCTTGAAAACCGTGGGTTAGATGCAAAGTTTGCATTTACCACAAAACAAGAAAACCAACAGAAGGAACGTAATGAAAAGAATATGTAGGAATGGATGTCCACAAAGAAACGATCAGAATCGCGATTTTAACGAACAATTCGAAAATAGCGAAGGAACAATAGATCAAGCATGAAGAAGGGCAGACCAAAAAGTTCATCCAAAAGTTGAAATCGGAATGGAACGAAATCCATAGTTGTTACGAGGCAGGAGTAACGGGATACCCACTTTACAGATATTTGAATTCTTTAGGGGTGAAATGCACACTGATAGCACCCGGGAAGATCCCGAGACAAAGCTCGGATAAAATCAAAACAGATAAAAGATGCGATCAAGTTAGCGAGATTATTGCGAAGTGGTGATTTGGAATCGATCCATGTTCCCAGAGAAGAAGACGAAGTAGTAGAGATTATTTAAGATCGCGTAACAGTCTTCGTTTGGATTTAGGAAGGAATCGTCAAAGGTTGATGAAGTTTCTATTAAGAAAAGGAATAAGGAATCGAGTATTCCACAGTAAGCGCCTAATGAAGCCCAGTCTCTCTGAATTGAGGTAAATCCTTGCAAGCAAGAGTTCTCGGGTGCGTTTCCCAAGATTTAAAAAGCTCCCGCAAAAACGCATATGGATCGAAACCTGCGAGCTTCGCACACTGAATCAGAGAATAAAAGCCCGCACTCGCAGTTGCCCCTTCTGGACAACCAGAGAAAAGCCCGTTCTTTCTACCGACAACAAAAGGACGAATATCATTCTCGACAAGATTCGTATCCAACTGTAACTCGGGATGATCTAAAAACAAAATCAACTTTTCCCATTGACCGGCAAGATACGAAAGAGCCTTCCCCATCGAAGATTTGGGAGCGACCTCGACGATCCGCTTGTTCATCCAAGAACGAATCACGTTAACAATTGGCTTGGATTCCGATTGTCTCAGACTTAAATGCTCTTCCGAAGATAACTTAGCCTTCGACTCGACTGCATACAATTTACCGATCTCTTTAACAATCCATTGTGTCGGAGCATTACTGATCCCTACAAAAAAGAGTACCAAAAATATATCCATCATATCCCATTGTCATAATGCAAAGCTTAGAAAGGGAAAAGTTAAAACGTTTGGAAAAACGTAGGTTGAAGTGAATTTGCTCTCTTGAAAAAGGGCTACACGTGCTACGGAGTATCAAAAAAGCTTGGCGTACGTAAACAATCGGTAATGCGTTGGCGAGATAAATATGAATCGGAAGGAATCGAAGGAGTAAAATGGAATGGCCAACGAGGTCGACCGACCAAATTGAGCATTTCAGAGAAGAAAGAATTAAAAAGAATCATCTTGAAAGGTCCGATAAGTAACGGTTATCCGAATGAACTTTGGTCAACGTATCGCGTATCGGAAATCATACGAAAAAAATTCGGAGTAACGTATCATCAAGATTATGTGGGAACTCTCTTGCATCAATTAGGGTTTTCGTATCAAAAACCTAAAAAAAGAGCGTTGGAAAGAGATGAAAATGCAATTGAAACTTGGAAAACGAAAACTTGGCCCGGTATAAAAAAAAAGCAGAGAATGAAGGGTTTAAGGTCATATTTTTAGATGAAAGCGGAATCAGCCAGAATCCATATACGGTAAAAACTTGGAGCTTAATCGGAAAGACACCGATTCTTCGTCACAAGATGTCTTGGAAAAAGTTATCAGTAATAGGCGCTATTTCTAAAAAAGATTTTTACTTCCAGATCATAAGAGGCTCTGTTAAAAGCCGGGATCTTATTTATTTTTTAAAGATACTTCTAAAGGAAAATCGCAAAAAGATTTTAATAGTCTGGGATAATCTATCTGCCCATAAAAGCAAAGCAATGAATGAATTTTTAAAAGAGAATGAGAAAAGGCTTCGAGTGGAATTTTTGCCTCCTTATGCTCCGGAATTAAATCCGCAAGAATATATCTGATGTCGTTGGAAGAAAAACTATATGGCTAATTTTTGTCCGGAGAATCTTAGCCAATTGATTCAAAGAACTAAATCTACTTTAGGAATATTGAAATCAAATACAATCAGTTTCGATAGTTATTGGAGACAAGCTGGTATTTAGGTACCATTTTTTATAGGGATCAGTAATAAACCCTCGAATCACCCACATATACGATTTGGATGTATTAGGTTTTTCTTCTTCGTTTAACACTTGAAGAACCGTCTCATCAATTTGTAAATACTTCGATTTGAAAAGTTCTTTTCTCACATCCTCAATCATCGGAGAAATTTTTTCAAAAACTTGAATCACAGTATTGGAAAGAGTGCTTCTTGATATATCCACTCCCGATCTTTGGAGAATTCCAACTTGTCTGTAAAACGGAAGGGCATCCGCAAATTTCTGAGTGAGTGTGTAAGCTAAGAATCCGGAAGAAAGCATACTCTTCTCTGCAATCTGAGCAGGAACCGGAGCAATCCTGACAACCGGAAGAGATTCATCCGAAGTTCCTTCGCAATGTTTGCAAGCATACTTGGGACGAATATGAACTTCGACTTGAACTTTTGCGGGAATAATATCTAACTTTTCGGATTTCTCTTCTCCAATGCGAGTCAGTTCGTGTCCGCAAGAACAAATTTTCTCAGATTCGGGAATGTCGTGTAACATTGTAATTCGAGGAAGATATTCAGGGAACGGTTTTCTTTCAGGCTTCTTTCTCGTGTGGCTTTTGACAGGTGTGAAAAGACTCTTTTCTTCCGGTTCGGGAGAATCTTCCCGCAAGGAACTTTCTATTTCGTTAAATAGAAGCCCTTGGTCTTTTTCGATCTGACTCCATTTCTCCGTCTTTCTGCCGAATAACTGGATCTTCAATCTCTCGATTTGTTCAAGATGTTCGGATTCTTTTAGCTTTTGGAGTCGCAGCTCTTCCCGGTATTCGACTTCCTTCTGTCTTTGAAGCTGTAGTTGTTCCTGGTATTCCAGTATTTTATTCTTCTCGAATATAATGATTCTTTTTAGCTCTTCTACATCATCCGGAAGTGAGTTCATATCGAAAGACATGGTGTCTCACTTTTCGTATGATTCCGATATGAGTCAATCCTTTCAGCTTACTTTTTTGTATTTTAATTTCTTGTGCTCTTTAAAGAAATCGATTCCGTTCAATAGCCAATCTAATCTTTCCACAGGAATCTTTTGAACTTCTTCCTCCGTATTCGGCCAAGGAAATTTACTTTCCTCCAATCTCTTCTGCCAAAGACAAAATCCACTCCTGTCCCAGTAGAGCATTTTTAATTTGTCTTTCTTGCGATTGCAGAATAAAAATAGGCTTTCTTCATACGGATCTTTCTTCATTTTACCTTCTACGATCATCGCAAGTGTATTGATCGACTTTCTTAAATCCGTGACTCCAGGTCGCAAATACACTTTTCTATTGCCAGGATTTAGCTCCATTGCTTTAAACCAAGTTGAAGATTGATTGCGAGATGTGCCTTGCCTGATGAATCTATTTTAAAGATTAAAAATTCAGGTCCGCATGTTAGGTCGCCTTTCACCACTGAGGACGGAACTTCCACAAAGCCGTCTTTGTCCTGTTTTTTTAATCGTCTCTCCCAATGATAGCGGAACGTTGTGTATTTGAGTCGCCTTTCTTTACAATACTCTCGTTGGGATAGCCCGCTTTTGGAAAATGCCTCAAACTCTTTTGGCCAGTCGATAGTCGTTTTTTTCATCAAAAGAAGTTTAGCAGATTTTTTACGATAGTGAAAGATGCGGTTCATTAGGCGCTTACAAATCTATCTCAAAACTCGGTGATTTAAAATTTAAAGAGACCATATCCGAACATGTGCCACCTTTTGTTCGGTTTTCTTTTTGATTTTTTTAAACGAATCCGGCCAGTTTTTCTTGATCTTGGGCGAGAAGAATTACGGATTCACAATAAGTTTCCCAATCGGTCCTGCCGGAAACAAAATCGAGATAAACGGATTCTAACAAAAGAAAAAACATAAATTACCTCTTTTCTACAAGATCGAACCGATTTCGGATTTTCCTTGAGTTCTTTTTCTTGTGGTAGATAATCGGGGAACGTCGTTTAATGTTCCTATGTCTCTTGCTCTTTCCGAACTTCGGATCCGAACTCTAAAACAAACCTTAGAATCTTCTAAAATACCTTTTAAATCGGAAGTACGCCTAGACATTCTATCTTCGTTTAAGATCGGCGGAATTTGTCCGGTGGTTGTCGAACCTGAAAATTCGGATCAGATCTTGGAAGCACTTTTTATTTTTTATAAATCCGAAATACCTTGGAAAATTCTTGGAGGAGGTTCGAATCTTTTGATCTCGGATCATCCCGACAACTTCGTCACTTTGCGTTTGTCCGGCAAATTTAAAGAATTTCAATCTTTAGGAGGGGGAAAATTCCGAATCGGAGCGGCGACAAATACTACGCCGACATTTCGACAAATTTCACAATCGGGTTATACGGGGGCCGAGTTTTTAAGTACGATTCCGGGATGGACAGGCGGAGCGGTGATTCAGAATGCGGGTTGTTATGGAGGAGAACTTTTTGATTTGATTCAAACCGTTGAATTTTTGAGGAACAACGAAGTATTCGTTCGTAAACCCTCCGAAATCAAACATGGTTACCGATTTACGGAATTTTTAAACGAAAAGAATTCCATCATTTTAGGAATTGAAATCCTTCTCAAAAAAGGAAACTTAGAAGAAATCCAAGCGTCGTTAAAAGAGAAAAGAGATAGAAGAAATTCTTCTCAACCTGAAAACAAAAAGAGCGCTGGTTCTGTTTTTAAGAATCCCAAAATTTTTCGGGAGAATGGAAAGGAAATCAAAGCTTGGGAATTGATCGACCAAGCCGGTTTGAGAGGGCAAGTAAAAGGTGGGGCTCAGATTTCTCCCGAACACTGTAATTTTATCGTAAATGTAGGAGCTGCGACCGCTGCAGATGTTAACTATCTGGTCGAACTCACTTTAAATAAGGTCTTTCAGACTACCGGAGTTCGTTTAAATCGAGAGATCGAATATTTCGGCGATATACCGTGATTTCCTATTTCGAAATGATTCATTTTGGTTTTTCCGGTATTTTCTGATTTCATTTTTCACCGGGCTTTACGTGGTTTTTTGACTCTTTTGCTTCGGAAAGCAGTTTATCAACGTTATACGCCATTTATTTTTTTCAGAGACGACACTACGTTAAACGCAAGCACTCAATGAACTCCACCTATCGCTAATCTCAAAATCCTGTTAAACTAACGTAAGTTCGGCGTAAGAAAGTTTAGGCGAATCACTCGCGGATTTCATAGATAAAATGGCTCGTGACCGTCGAACGACCCCCTTGGGGAGTCATAACGTTACACACAAGTATTTGGATCCGAAAATAAATCTGTCGGAATTACGACAAATCCTCTGTGAAACAGGCTCGGTCCCACAACGCGCCCCTTAGGAAGCGTTGTGTTGAGTTTCCCTTATTTTTGGGTGGGGGTGATGAGCGACCCGTAGGGAGCAAATCATTGAGCCTGGAGGCGGGAAAACTTGGGAGACTTTTCTATATCAGAAAATCATACTTTTTGCAAGTAAAAAGCCTCATTCTTGTCGGAACACTTGAAAAATATCAGTTTTTGATCCTTATTATCCCAAAAGCCTTTTTAATTTGTGGGGTTTGGTTATGTTAGGAAGTGAGACACTGAGTTCAGAGAGCGATCAATCCATCGAACGACCCTTAGGAAGTGAGATGCTGAGTTACTCCACCGGCCTTCTTGACTCCGTCGAATCAAGAATATCACACTTCGAGCTGTCTTACGTTCAAGAATCATACTAATCTATGGATCGGCTAAACTCAGCGAATGCCTCTCTATGGATCGGCTAAACTCAGCGAATGCCTCTCTATGGATCGGCTAAACTCAGCGAATGCCTCTCTATGGATCGGCTAAACTCAGCGAATGCCTCTCTATGGATCGGCATTCAGGTCCGAAACATAGAATCGCTTTCGCATTTTGTTATACCGAACTCACGTTAAACTAAGGTTGATGAAAAAAACGAACATAGACTGGCCAAAAGAGATTGAAGACTTTTCCCAAAGTGGACTTTCCCGGTCTGAATATTGTAAAGTAAAATGGATCAAAAATACAACGTTTCGCTACCATTGGGAAAGGCGATTTAAGAATCAGGGCAAAGAGTGTTTACCGATCCCTATAAAATAGAGTACCGTTAATTTGGACACAAATCCCCGCGCTTAGACGCAGAATTTTGGACATTCTATTATATAGAGATGAGTAGTAATCTATTTTTTGAATAGGAACTCCCGCTTTTTAATAACTCATGTTTTTTAGGAAAAAAATGGAGCTATACCCAATGGAAACCTGTCTAGTTCTTTTACACCAAACTCGAGCAAGATTTAAGATTACGGAAAAATTTCAATCTTTAGAAGAATACATTGAAAGATCCGCTTCGTGAATCAATTCATCCAATTTCTGAAGAGAGCCCACAGACATACCCCAAGTAAAATGAAAAGGAGGGTTATTCTCTTTACATTTTCTCAAAAGAATTGACATCGCTTCCTGAAATCTATTCTGGGTTTGAATGATCTTTTCCTTATTCTCATTTTGAAAAAGAATCAAAAATTCATCCCCTCCGATTCTAAAAATTTTATCCGTTCCTCGAATAACATAACGTAGAACATTTGCAAAATGGCAAAGGACTTGATCTCCCACCTTATGACCATAAGTGTCGTTGATTATTTTAAAATCATTCAAATCAAGAAGAGCAACTAACGCAAGATGATCTTCCACTCTTCTATCGGACCATTCATTCTTAAGATGATTCAACTTATTACGATTAAACACTCCCGTTAAGGCATCTCGAAACGCGAGAACCTTCGTTTCTTCGAATTGATTGGAATGTGCCAAGGAAATCGCCGTAAAGTCCGCAATTGTTTGAAGAATGACCAAATCTTCCGGAGTAAAAGAGGAACCATCAAATCGATTTACTAACTCGATGACTCCATAAACTTGTCCTCTGAAAATCATAGGAACGGCAATGATCGTTTTTGTTTCAAACCCGGTTTTTTCGTCGACTCTCTTGGAAAATCTCGGGTCATTTTTCACATTCTCCACGAAAATCGGAAACTTCGTTTGAACAACCGAACCGGCAATTCCTTCTCCGGATTTCAGCCGAATGTTCTTGATACGATTGAGTTCAAGACCCTCTGCGATTAGGAAGAATAATTCCCCGGAATTCTCATCGTATCGCATAAGACTCCAGTTTTCAGGACTGAAAAACAAACGGACTTCTTCCATGACGGCATCTAAAACTTCTTGCTGTTCCAGGGAAGAGGTAATGATTTTCCCAATGGAAGAATATAACTTTACCAGTTCTGGCTTCGAGTCTTTTATAGTCATTTGCGTTTCTTGCTCTTTCGGCGAATTGGTCATCATTGCTTTTTTATTCGAATACAAACTTTTATTTTAAAAAATCAATCAAGCCGTTATGTATCAAAAAGAATTACTCCCTGAAACGACATTTTGAGACAAAATCAAAAGTTTTTTGATTGATTAAAGATCTTTTTAGAAAAAAATATCCGATTTTATTTCATTAAAAATCTAAAATTGTCTTAACGAAACTCCGTCTTTTCGAGGAAATCTCTAACCATACAGATATCCATTCCAAAATTTATCTACCTATATTCTAACGCCGTTTCATGTCTGTATAAATTATTTTTGGAATAGACTTGAGTCATTTTATATTTCGGTTTAAATAAATTGTCCTTAAACGTTTGATTTTTAAGGAACTTTTTTCTTTTAAGGCGATTCGCAAACAAAGGCTTTGTACATTAAAATTTAAGTACAATGAACCGATGGAAATTTTACCGGTCGCCTTTCGTCCGGATGAAAACAAAACCGCGGCGTATCTTTTCAGTTTTTTCGTTTCGGATTAAAATCCGTCGTAAAACCCTATAATTTGGGGACTACTGCAAGAATTTAAAAACGAAAAAGTCTGTTCGAAAATCCATAAATTCTACCTAAGGAACGTAATCTGTGGAAACTCCGAGCTTTTTTACAAACGATCTGAAAAGCGATTTATCGTAAAATTCTGAGGCAGGTTTTGAATACGACTTCTGTATTTTCGGAACGTGCGCTAAAGGCCTAGCGAACATCATTTAAAATTAAAGTTTTCCTAATCCGTCTCTTTTAAAAGTAAGCCATCCTCGAATTCAGAACCTCTGTGGGGAAAAGCCTGTTCATAAAATAATGCGGCAAACAATTCGAAATCTTCATCGGCCTCCAACGAATTTTCTTCCCAATATTCGTTTCTTCGTTTAATCAATACAGAAATCGTTTCGTCTTCGAGTGAAAATTCCTCTTCCGCTTCGTTAAGTTTTCTAATCAGCCAGTTAAGATTATAAATCGCGTAAGATCCTAAAAATTCCAGAGCGGCGACCGTAGGCTCCCATTTCATCAAGGCTTCCGTATGAAACAAAGGAATCCTCAAATCGTACGGATCCTTTGTTTTTAAGAACTGTTTGTAATTTGCCGAGATTGATTCCAAAAAAGAAAACGTATTCATATAACTGTTTCGAATCAGAATCTCTTTTTCGGGATAGCGGAACATCACGTCTAAAACGTCTACAAATTCTCCTTTGGAAATCGCATCTTTTAAAATCGCGTCTGCGGGTCTTGGGATCGGATCGATTAACTTTACAAATAAATATTTTACTTCGTAAGCGAATCTGGATTCCCGAGGAATATAATATTCGATCCAAATCGGTTCTTTATAATAATGAATGAGTTCTCTTTTGGGAAGGTCAGGAGTTACGTTCAAGGACTTTAATTTCTTAACGTCGTCCGTGATTACTTTTTTTCCCTCAACCCTCGTCCGTGATTTTTTAATCTGTCGTAGTTCCGACTTATTCAGTAAGGGTTTGGGTTTGAACGGTTCCATAGTATGTATATCGGTTCGGGAAGAATCGAATCTGAATCAAGACCTACGAGATAAAAATCAAGAATTTGTAGATATAACGCCGCACGTTTGCAATCGCGCTTCGGGACACCGGTTTCGTCTTACTTTATAGGGATCAGTAATATGACACTTAAAAGAAAAAATACGCGATCCAAATCCTCAGGAAAAAACTCAAAGGATTCATAATCCCCGAATCCGCAAAACGGATGGTTCCGGTTTTATCCAGAATCGCAAAAGAAGGATACGCGTTCACCCTCCATTCTTTTAACAAATACGGATTCGCGGGAATGATCTTGAACTTCAGATCATGTTCTCGGATGTATCGATCGAGTTCTTTCGAATCCTCCCCTTCTTCCAGGGTGACAAAAGAGAATCGGAAACTTCCTTCCAATCGATCCGCATACCATTTGATCAAAGGAAGATTTGCGGAACAAACTCCGCACCAAGTCGCCCAGAAATACGCGACTACGACTTTCTTTTCGGAATCGTATTTTCCACCGTCCACGAAATTCAAACCGTTCAACGATTGAGAAGGCCTTAGATCAGAGGCTTTAAAGATCGATATTACGATTGTAACGGTTAGAAATAAGGATATCCACAGTGCGGCGACCGCGCCTTTTTTCAGAATTTCTTTCATCGTTTTTAAATTCGTTCTATATTCAGAAATCGTTACATTCAATCCGACGTTCGCTCAAAAAGTTTCGTATTATTAGAATCCTTTAGCGGAAACAAAAGTCGACCAACGCCGTCTTTCAAAATTTGCGACCGCAAACCATGTTTTTTACGGATTGCAATCGAACCAATTTTTTCGGTCAAAGATCGAATCGGATTCCCTTTCCGAAATCGGAATACATAATCGTTATCACCAAAGCGACCCAGATCAAACCGGCAAGTAAAACTCCCCAGTCGGAAAGAATCGCTTTCGTAGGATTGTGACCCATATTTTTGATATAGATGATATACAAAGATCGAAAGATCGCATACACGACAATCGGAATCGTATAAATCAAACGGTCTGTTCCGAGGTTCGCAATCGTAGCAGGACTAGTGACGTAAAGAACATAACTCATCAAAGTCATCGTAGCTACGATTCCAAGCATCATATCGAGGAAACTAGTCGAGTATTCGTCCAAAATTTTACGATGCCCCTTCGCGTTTCCTTCCAAAATGATGAGCTCCCCTCTT
The DNA here is from genome assembly GCF_006874765.1 of Leptospira weilii. Taxonomy (NCBI): domain Bacteria; kingdom Pseudomonadati; phylum Spirochaetota; class Leptospiria; order Leptospirales; family Leptospiraceae; genus Leptospira; species Leptospira weilii. The sequence goes on along the minus strand of NZ_CP040840.1, from coordinate 672,717 downwards.
CTTTTGGAAAATCCCCAAAAGAGCGCGAGCATAAAAGTACACAGTAAAAGCCAAGAGGAAAAAGTCACATGAATGATCACGGAACCCGCAATCGCACGGATCACAAATCCGATACTGATACTCATTACGTCCAGAATCACCATATGTTTCAAAAATCTGCTGTAAAGCACATTGAACATGAGATAAAAAGCAACCAATCCGAAAAATACCGGATGCAATAAATACGCCATGATTAAGGACAAAGGAAGTATGATTGCCGTGATAAAAAGAGCAAACGAAGGATCCAACTTTCCGGAAGCTAACGGTCTATGTTTTTTTTCGGGATGTAACGCATCTTCCTTGCGATCCAAATAATCGTTCAGAACATACTGACAACTAGCAACAAGTGAAAAAAGAAAAAAAGCCGAAATGACTCGTTGCACCGACTCCGGATCGGTCAGCTTCTTAGCGAAAATAATGCCCGCAAAAATGATTACATTTTTGATCCATTGATGAATCCGGAGTAATTTCAAATATTGTAAGAGCATAACTCGGTTATATTCTGGATAATCCTTCAAATCATCAAGGAAAATCCAGGATCCCACCGAAACATATCGAAAACCCCTTAGGCAATATCAAATCGATACGAGAGATTATATCAGACTTCGGCTTCTCATTTCGTCTCTATGGAAACATCGATAAAATCAATCGAGAATTTTCATCCGACCTGAATTTTCAATCCGTCGTCCTTTCCTCCCAGGTCTCCCAACCCGGAATGACCCGTAAACGCGATCAAAAGTGTGAAAGTTCCGACTCTCCCCATAAACATGAGTGCGATGTAGAGAAACTTCTCCAAGTCGTTCGTATAAGCCGTCATTCCCAGGCTTAAACCCACGGTTCCAAATGCGGACATCACTTCGAAAAAAATGGTTTCGATTCCGTATTTGTTTCCGTTTGCAAGGGTGATTAAAAACATAAATACGACTAGAGAAATGGTGGCAAGAAAGTAGATTCGAGTGGAAATAGCCACCGAATTTTTAGAGACGTCTTCCCCCCAAGCTTGCACTCTAGCTTGCGGCCTAATTACGTTTTTCAAATATAAGATTAATATAAAAAAGGTAGTGATTTTGATACCTCCCGCGGCTCCTTGAGGACCTCCTCCGATAAACATCAAAGCACAGAGTAGAACGTAAGTCGCACTTCGAATTTCGGTGACGTCGAACGTATTAAAACCCGCGGTCCTCGAAGAAACGGAAAGGAAAAAGGAATTGAACAATTTCTCCGTAAATCCCATTTTTCCGATCGTTTCGATATTATTGTACTCGATGAATAAAATTGAGATTCCTCCGATATGAATCAGAATCAAAGAACCTAACACGATAATCGCCATTTGCATTCGATTCGCATCTCCGAATAACTCTTTTCGGTACAACTCCAATCGCTCTTCCAATCGTACGGAAGTCGTAATGATGAAGATATACCAAGTCGGCGGATCTTCTCCCAACAGAACCGTCCTTCTCATCATAAAAGTTTCCGTGACGGCTTCTATTTTTTTCATGAACTTTTGGATGATCTCTAAGATCGACTTTTCAATAAAGATAATCACAGGAAATCCTATTCCGCCCATCACAATCAGAAACTGAATGATGAGCAAACACAAAGGATCTTTCGCCAAAAAACTCAAATCGTCCACGACGGAAAATCCGGCGTTATTAAAAGCGGAAACGGAGGTAAACACACTTAGAAAGAATCGACTTGGAGTTCCCGGAAGACGATCTGTCTCGGGCATACAAAAATAAAGAAGACAAGCGCCCACCGCTTCGATCGAAAGTGAAATATTAAAAAGAGATAAAAGCATTCTTCTCACATAAAATGCCTCGGCTTCGGTCTTATTCTTTCCGGGAAGAATAATTCCGGAATGTTGTTCGGATTTTTTATTTTGCATTCTTTTTGCGAAATGAGCATCCGTCGCTTCGTAAACAAAAGAAGCAAGACGAGTGCTCCTCGACAAACCTCTGACAACCAATACACCGATCAACACCGTGAATGTGATGATTCCCAACCCCCCGATCTGAATTAGAAACATCATAATCAATTGCGTAGAGCGTTGGAGTTCCGACAGTAAAACGGGAGAAAGCCCAGTGACACAAATCGAGGAAGTGGCCAGATACAAGGAAACCGTGTAACTCAAACGGCCGGATTCCGATACGAAAATCCCCAAAGAACCGATCAATATGGCAATCGCGAAGCCAAGACAAAGAATTCTAGCGACAGACAACAAAAGAAACACTTTTGCAATCCTATTTACGCTTCGCTTGATAAGTTTGAGCGGCTGCATCAATTTTCTATTCGGAGCGGGTTTCAAAGGCCTAACGTAAAAACGTCATTTCGTGTTCTGTCGAAGACGCAAAAGTTCATCCTTTTTGAAAACCGTTCCCAGGCAAATGAAAAACGCCTTTAAACGGTCTGACTCACTGATTTGAGTTTACAAAACCGCTCTTTTTTGGAATTTGGTAAATTGAGGGATTTTCTTCAAAACTTCTCAGCCGGTGTTTTTCACCGGAGATATTTGCAATTTTTTATAAGAGGATGGCCATGAGCACTGCTGTTGCCGAATTCAAACCGAGCGAAAAACTTCTAAAAACCAGAAATATCGGAATTTCCGCCCATATCGATTCCGGAAAAACGACCCTTACCGAAAGGATTCTATTTTATACGAATCGAATTCACGCCATTCA
>NZ_CP040840.1:652500-657500 GCF_006874765.1 Leptospira weilii | reverse complement strand
CAGTGAGAACTTTACCAACTACATGGAAGGCGGTGATAGCAGTATTCAGTATTCAAAACTAAACGATAAAAAAATCACCAAAGAGATCAAGGACGATGCCATCAAAACCAGGGGATATTTTATCTACCCAAGCCAGCTCTTCGCCAATATCGTTACCAAGGCTGACAAAAACGAGCGCTTAAATACAGACCTGGCTGGTATATTTAAAGACATCGAAAGCTCCGCCAACGGATTTCCATCAGAGCATGACATTAAAGGATTGTTTGCCGATTTTGATACTACGAGTAATCGCCTCGGGAACACAGTAAAAGATAAAAACAGCCGTCTTGCCGCCGTTCTCAAACGTGTGGCCGAGCTAGATTTTGGTGATTTTGATAGCAGTCATATCGATTTGTTTGGCGATGCCTACGAATTTCTTATCTCCAACTATGCGGCCAATGCAGGTAAATCCGGCGGTGAGTTTTTCACTCCCCAGCATGTCTCCAAGCTGATTGCTCGGCTGGCTATACACAAGCAGACACGCATCAATAAAATCTATGACCCCGCCTGTGGTTCCGGCTCCTTACTTTTACAAGCCAGAAAGCAATTTGATGATCATATCATAGAAGAAGGTTTTTTCGGCCAGGAAATCAACCATACCACTTACAACCTCGCGCGAATGAATATGTTCTTGCATAATATCAACTACGATAAGTTCGATATCGAGCTGGGAAATACTCTGATCGACCCTCGGCATAATCATGAAAAACCATTCGATGCCATTGTCTCCAATCCTCCCTACTCGATTAACTGGAAAGGAAGCGATGATCCGACCTTGATCAACGACGAGCGTTTTGCGCCAGCAGGAATATTGGCCCCTAAGTCCAAGGCAGACTTTGCCTTTGTGCTCCATGCACTCAGTTATTTATCGAGTAAGGGTCGTGCGGCCATTGTCTGCTTCCCCGGTATTTTTTACCGCAGTGGCGCCGAACAGAAAATCCGTCAGTATCTGGTAGGTAATAACTTTGTCGAAACCGTCATCTCACTAGCGCCTAATTTGTTTTTTGGGACCACCATCGCCGTAAATATTCTGGTTCTTTCCAAACATAAAACAGATACAAACACTCAGTTCATTGATGCAAGTGGTCTTTTCAAAAAAGAGACCAATAATAATATACTCACCGAAGACCATATTGAACAGATCATGCAGACCTTCGATAGCAAGGTTGATACGGAGCACTTTGCAAAATCCGTAAGCGTTGAGACAATCGCCAACAACGATTACAATCTATCCGTAAGCAGTTATGTAGAAGCCAAGGACAACCGAGAAGTGATCGATATCCAAAAACTCAACGCAGAGCTAAAAACCACCGTCGCCAAAATCGATCAGCTCCGTGCAAACATTGATGCAATCGTTGCGGAGATTGAAGGGTGAGTAAGAGCTTTATGGAAAAGCTTTTGAAGGGTGCCAAAGTGGAATGGAAAGCGCTGGGGGAAGTAATTATATCGAATACAGGAGGAGGAACCCCTTCAAAAGCAAAATCAGAATACTGGAACGGTGAAATTCCTTGGGCTTCAGTTGGAGATCTAAGCATTGATGGGCATTTTATAAAAAAAACCAGAAATCACGTTACTTCTGAAGGTTTAAAAGACAGTTCCTCAAATTTGATAAGCAAGGGAGATGTTATTGTTGCTGTAAAGATATCTCCCGGAAAAATGAAAATTGCTGGCATTGATCTTGCCATTAACCAAGATTTGCGCGGATTAAAACTTAAAGATGAAATTAGTGCAAAATTTCTAAATTACTACTTTCAGATTTTAATATTGCAAGGGACTGGAACCATTGTAAAAGCAATCACCTCAAAAGATCTAGAGAAAGTAGAAATCCCCATTCCTCCCCTGCCCGTCCAAGAAGAAATCGTCCGCATTCTGGACGCATTTACTGAGCTTACCGCCCGAAAAAAACAATACAACTACTATCGAGATCAACTCTTAAGCTTTGATGAAGGAGAAGTGGAATGGAAGACATTGGGGGAGGTTGGCGAAGTTCGTATGTGTAAACGAATTTTGAAAGAGCAAACTTCATATGAAGGAGAAATTCCATTTTACAAAATTGGTACTTTTGGTAAAAAACCCGATGCCTACATTTCGAGAAACTTATATGAAGAATACAAAGCGAAGTATAGCTATCCGAAAATTGGCGAAATCTTGATTTCCGCTAGCGGTACCATCGGAAGGGCCGTTGTGTTCGACGGAAAAGAGTCTTATTTTCAAGACAGTAATATTGTTTGGATAGAAAATAATGAAAACTTTATTTTGAACAAGTTTTTGTTCTACTTTTACAAAATAGCAAATTGGGATATTTCGGAAGGCGGAACAATCCAACGGCTTTATAATGATAGTTTACGTAAACTTAGAATCCCAATCCCTCCCCTCGCCCAACAAGAACGCATCGTTCGCATTCTCGATAAATTCGATGCCCTGACCAACTCGATCAGCGAAGGTTTGCCTCGTGAAATTACACTGCGTCAAAAGCAATACGAGTATTATCGCGAATTATTGTTGAGTTTTCCGAAAGCAGAGGTAGATCCGAAATGAGTAAGACCCTGACGGATATAGCAAAGCTTCTAAAAGATACCGATCAAAAAGTGCAGTTGATCTATGCATTTAATGGCACGGGCAAGACTCGCCTTTCCAGGGAATTCAAACAGCTCGTTGCACCCAAAAACAATCGTGATGAGGCAGATCAGGCTGAGTCATCGCATAACAAAATTCTTTACTATAACGCCTTTACCGAAAACTTATTCTATTGGGACAATGACTTAGAGAAAGATGCGGAACCAAAATTAAAAATTCAACCTAATTCGTTCACGGATTGGATACTGAAAAACCAAGGACAAGATCGCAATATCATAACTAATTTTCAGCATCATACCAACGAAAAGCTAACGCCACAATTCAATGAAGCGTATACTATCAAAAATAAAAACGAGCAAGAGGTTATCGTCAAAGCGTTTTCGGAAGTAACCTTCTCCCTGACACGGGGCAACGAAGAGCGTTTGGGTAATCTTAAAATTTCTAAAGGCGAAGAGAGCAATTTCATTTGGAGTATTTTTTACAGTTTGCTGGAACAAGTTATCAGTGTTCTAAATGTCATCGATTCGAGTGAACGGGAAACGGACCAATTTGATCAGTTGGAATACGTGTTTATTGATGATCCTGTCAGCTCCTTAGATGAGAACCATTTAATTGAATTAGAGGTGGATCTGGCGGAACTGATTCAGCCCAGTAAATCAGATATTAGATTTCTAATAACAACCCATAATCCGCTTTTTTATAATGTGCTTCACAATGAATTTAAGAAAGATACTTTCAAAAAATATATCCTGAAAAAACAGGAAGATGAAAGCTATGAATTAGCGAACCAATCCACTGATTCTCCTTTTTCTTACCATCTTCATCTTAAAGCCGAACTCGAGAATGCTATCGAAACAGGTCAGTTACATAAATATCATTTCAATTTTCTCAGAAACATTTTAGAAAAGACTTCTACGTTTGTCGGACTGGAGAAATGGGAAGATCTGTTACCAAAAACAGAGGATGGCGATCCGAATCCTTATGAGGTTCGAATTATCAATTTCTCAAGCCATTCCAAACATTCAGATAATGAAGTCGTTGAGGTTCCGGATGAGCACAGGCGAGTTCTAAGCTTTCTGGTTAAAAAGCTCGATGAAATGTATCGTTTAAGAATGCGTACCAAATAAGATCCGAAGGCAATTGAATGACTGAATACAAAACCATAGCCGAATCCAATCACTTTATCGTTTTAGATAAATACAACAGAGAGTGGCAGGTAAGCGAAAGCTACCAAAGCGAAGCCGACCTGGAAAAAGAATTGGTTCAGGATTTGAAAAACCAAGGATACGAATTTCTCTCTGACTTAAATACTCCTGAGAAGATGTTGGCCAATGTCCGAGAGAAATTGCAAGCACTGAATGGCATGCAGTTTTCAGAGGGAGAATGGCTTCGATTTGTGGAAACCTGGCTGGATAAACCCAGCGATACGGTCATAGATAAAACCCGTAAAATTCATGATGATTATATCCACGACTTTGTCTTTGACGACGGCCATATTCAGAACATCTATCTATTAGATAAAAAAAATATTACCCGCAACAAAGTGCAGGTGATCAGGCAGTTTGAACAAGCTGGCACTCATTCGAACCGTTATGATGTAACCATTTTAGTAAATGGCTTGCCTATAGTGCAGATCGAACTGAAAAAACGCGGCGTCGCCATTCGTGAAGCCTTCAACCAGATCCACCGTTATAGCAAAGAGAGTTTTAATAGCGAGCATTCCTTATTCAAGTATCTACAGTTATTTGTGATTTCAAACGGAACCGATAGCCGTTATTTCGCTAACACCACCCATCGAAATAAGAACAGCTTCGATTTTACCATGAACTGGGCAAAAGCAGATAACAGCCTCATGAAAGATTTAAAGGATTTTACTGCTACATTTTTCCAGAAAAACACCTTGTTGAACGTATTGCTAACCTATTCCGTATTTGATGCCAGTGATACCCTGTTAATTATGCGACCCTACCAGATTGCCGCAACGGAGCGCATTTTATGGAAGATAAAAAGTTCGTATGCTACCAAAAACTGGAGTAAGCCCGAAGGTGGCGGTTATATTTGGCATACGACGGGTTCCGGTAAGACCTTAACTAGTTTTAAAGCGGCGCGTCTGGCGACCGAGCTGGATTTTATCGATAAGGTTTTTTTTGTGGTGGATCGAAAAGATTTAGATTACCAGACCATGAAAGAATACCAGCGTTTTTCGCCGGACAGTGTTAACGGTTCTGACAGCACAGCGGGCTTAAAGCGCAACCTCGAGATGGATGATAATAAAATCATTGTTACCACCATCCAGAAGCTCAATAACCTTATAAAAAGTGAAAGCGACCTATCCATCTATAACAAGCAAGTCGTATTTATTTTTGATGAGGCGCACCGCAGCC
>NZ_CP040840.1:605000-645000 GCF_006874765.1 Leptospira weilii | reverse complement strand
TGTTAAACTACAAAATGAAAACCCGGACAAAACAAATTTCACAACTAAATTTGAGAAATCGCTTCTATAGTTTTCAAAAAAAGAGATTATCCTGGAGTTCTCAAAGATTAAGAACGTTCAATTCTAGCATACGTATTTTCTCTTTCTTGAAAACCCCAAAAGACGGAAAGATGATTGGTAAACAATTTACATCGTCCGTTGTTTAAAATTTTTGTTACGCCAATAAAGATGCTTTTCCCATTGGAAAGAACCAATTCTATATCCTGAGGATAGTCGGATCTACTGTAAGAATGCCAAAGAACGAAATGACTATCCGCAATATATCTCCAGTGCAATTTCACTCTAACGATCCGAAGATCCTCTTGGTTATACTTTTCTTTCCAAAGATAAGTAACATCATGCGTTTCTTGTTCCTCGTCCTTCAAGAAGGTTCGAACCGTATTCCTTACGGAGATTCCAAAAACCCATTTTAAAAGGAACTCGTCCTCGTAACCGAATCTAAAACTCTCTTTTTGATCGGAATAAAGATAAACCGCTTCCGATACTCCGTGCGCATATTCAAAATTTTGAAACTGCCCGTAGTATCGGACATTTTCGATTTTTAAACCTATGAGCCGATTACATCTTCGCTCCAAATCCAGTTCCTGCATTATTCTTCATTTTTGGACTGGAGAATTCTATGCAAGTCGTACAAAGTTTCCGAGTAAACGATCGGATCTAAATTTCTAAAGGAAATCAATCGATGGTCCTTTTCGTTTTTCGGTTCATCATACACGTAACTTCCGGTTGTAATCGACCCTTGTTTAACGAAAAAGAATTCTTTAAAAGTGATTTGCTCGTCCATATTGTAATTCTGAACGTTCAGATTTTCCAGCATCAGAAACACTTCCACGTTTTCATTCGGAAATAGTTTTCGATAAGAAGAAACTTCCCCCGTGTCTACGACGGATCCTCTTCTCCAACCGTATTTCTCCGCACGGTTTTTAAAAGTGATTCCGACCATTTCCTTATTTTGAAACTGATAAGAAATTGTTTCATTTTTCTCTTCGGACGAAACCGCATACGTGCCTCGGTCCAACTGATCCAGAGGAGGTTCTATCTTTCTCTCTTTGAGCTTGGAAGACCAAAGGTTCCCTTCCGACGTATCGAGAGACAAAGGATGCAACAAATGAACTTTAGATTTTACGCCGAGTTCAAACTTACGATCGTTTGCATCCAAGATTTTGTTCTCAACGACATAAAAACGTTGCGCGTCTTGATTTTCCGAAACATGAACCCAAATAAAATTCTGCGAATAGGCATTTGCGATCGGGTTTTTAAGAAAAAATTCCCTCCAATCCGGGGAAGACCAGCTTCTCTGAACAACAAGATAATATTCCAGATTGATTCCAAATTGTTTTACGGCCTCTTTGAGAAGAGCGTTCTCTTCCTTATTTTTCTTCTTTTCGGCCTCGTTCATTTTGAGAGTTTTCACCTCTTTGCCATCTTCGTTGTAATAAGTAAATTTCAAATCCGGAGATATTTTTTGAGTATATTCAATTTTATTAATTTCTACTTTTTTGAAAAGATTTTCAAATCCTAAATCCGGCATAACCCTATCCCGAAGTTCGTACGAAGTTAAGGACATTTTGTCCGCGATGGATTCAAAAGCCTGTTGAGCAACCTCTCTCACATTTGGGTATTTGACTCGAAACATCTGTAAAATCCGGTCCAACGCACCGGCGGCAGTTATCGTGCAAATGAATCCGAGACAAGAGCAGGCGTTCAGGTTCATTTCCTTCTTAGCGACTGCTTCTATTTCCGGAACCACATCATCACTTCCTAAAATCCCCAAAATGGAAATCGCAAAACGATTCGGAGCCTTAAAACCTCCGTTTTTCAAAATCAACGAAAGCAGGCTTTTAGAAAATTTTTCGCAACTGGATTTGTCTATCAACGCGACTACGTCCCTCAACTCAAAGTCCATCTCAATGGCGGGAACCGTCTTCTGTCTGTAAAAGAGATAACGTATCTCTTCCTCCGAGAGAGGTTTTCGATCCTTCCATAAAATTTCGGGAAGCTTAGATTCGTCCAGCCACTTCGCCAAAGGTTTATCCAGTTTTCCTAATGCTTTTGCGACAGAAATTCTTCGTTTTGCCTCCTCAAAGTCCAGTTCGACCGGAGTTTTATAAACGACTCCCACGACTAAATTTCGAATGTCGTCGTTCTTTTCCTTTTCCAGCAAAGGTTTCAAAGATTCTACGGAATCCGGAGTGGATAAAAGACTCAAAACCAGAGCGCCCGCTTCGCGAACGTGAGCCTGTTTTTCATTCAATAATTCTAATGCTTTTGGAACTACTTGTTTTTCCGGAAGCCTGCTCAACGTTAGACAAGCCGTTTAGCTTACCTTCTTAAACTCGCTTTTTGCGATCTCCCAGGTTTTATCGTAGTATTTACTGTAATCTAAATTGGAAAGAATATTGAATGCCTGTCTAAAATGCCCCGCGATATCATCGTTTTTGATCGTCATATCTAGCGCTTCCCCCGCGATATCGACCGCATCCTGACCGAGATACTTTACCGCGACTCCGACGACGTTCAGATCCAATACTTTGGTTTTTTCGACATAGTTGAATATTTCCGTTTTTAAATCCGAGCCGAAATTTTTAAGAAGCCATTCTATATAATCCGAAGTATCGTCCCGATAAAATTCCTTGGACAAAGGCCAATCAAAATCGTATCCTCGATCCAGATTCTTATTTTTTCTTTCGGAGATATAATCGAGCGTAACTTTCGCGGAATCGACGACTTTCTGTTTATACTTATCTCGAAAGGACTCGTAAAGAATCCGATTCAGTTCCGCCTTACAGGAAACGCAGTCGATCGCCTCGATACGATCCAGGATAATCGATTCCATCAAAGCGGGTTTTGCTTTACAAAGAATCTCGATCGTCCGATGAGGTACATGTTTTTTTCCGTCGGAGCTGTCGTATTCTTTTATCTTTGTGATTTGGGAAATCAGAGGTTCTATCTTTTCAAATTTTTCCCGAACGAACAAATCCACGAATTGAGACGGAAGACTTTCCTTCATAAAATCCGAGATAATCTCGTCGAAATGTTCAAGCAAATATCTTCCGAAAGAAGTGATTCGATGATCGGAGGCAAACACGATTTCTTGAATCTTGTATTTTCGTTCCGCGAGCAGTTTGGTCTCGTCCACTCCGTATTCTTTGAGCGCGTTTAGAATATCCGAAAATAATTGAGAATCTTCGGGATCGTTTAGGACTTCCCTACCCAACCATTTGTAAAACGCTTCGAAAAGCCCTCTTCGTTTTCTTAAAAGACCAGGCGCCTTGAGTAATATATGCGAGAATTCTAAAGTCTATGGCCGTCCATTTTCGATACGGAGCCAAAACGTCCGGGAGAGTTCTGAAGTAATAGTGATCTTCCGCTATCGACTTAGGCACTTCGTCGATTTCTCCGGAAAAAAATTTCCGAAGGGCTTCCAACTTTTTGCGGGTATCGTCCTTATACATTTTATCCTTAACGTCACGATAAAATTTTTCCAGAGAATCCTTGTGTTGTTTCAGACTTATCTTAAATTCGTTCGAGTCGGTAACAGGTATCTTTTTTTGTTTTTTATCCGGGGTTTTATTCAGAAATTTTTGAATCGTTTCGACTCCCGCATACAAAACATCGCTGGGAACGTTTTCGACCCGACTTCCTTCAAAGTCAAAGCGGGAAAGATTGGCAAGTTTTGCGAAACCTTCCGAAATTTCGGAAAGATTGCAGTAAGCCATATCCAAAGTTTCCAAGTCCTCCATTTCGAAAACACATTAAGGATCGAAGCGAACCTATACTTTCCGGTAATCCCTTCAACTTAGGATTGTGTTGCACGTTCAGGCGTTTTAGATTGGAAAAACTTCCGATAGAATGCTGTAAAAAATCGATCTATTCGATACTAAGCCAGGTCAAAGTTTGCAATTTACCGATCGACTCCGGGATGGATTCCAACGATCCGCTTTCCTTGATTTCCAGATGATCCAAATTCTTCAAATTCCCGAGAGAATCCGAAAGGGTCGTTAAATCGCGCAACTCTAAATGTTTCAGCCAATCGAAGGAACAAATCTCCTCCAAAAGTTCCGAAGAACCGTGAACGCTAACGGATAATCTCTCCCCTTTTTGTTTTTTGGCATCGGCTACAACTTTTAAATCGAATGGATTTACATCTTTGATCGCAAGGAGAATCTCTTCGTAATCTTCTTTGAGTTTTGTTTGAACGAGACTTTCGATTTTCTTTTGACAAAGTTCTTCAGATTCAAAGGTCTGTTTCTCAGATTTGGCTTCTCCGCGCCCTTGTCCCTGAGCTGTGTTCAGAGATTTCGAATCGGCGCCGATTTCGATACTCCAGAATTTTTCCGATCTTCCTTTTTGATAAATAAAGTGACGAACCATGCATAACGTCCTAAAAGATATTGAGTCGTTTTTACGCGAAGATATCTATCGCAAAAACAACAACTAAATTCAGACTTTTTATGATTTTAGGGAAAAAGAAAATAAAAGAAGTGAACTTTCACTCACTTTAAAAAAGTATAAGGGTTATCCATCGATAAGTTTTACATCCAAATCATACAACAATATACGATATGCTTTTAGTTGGATGGGATCAAGTCCAACGTATCATTCGAAATCTCTCGTACGGCATCCAATAAAAGATCGCTCGAATAATCGCAGTACATTCTTTCCGTGAGGATTCTTCTAAAACTACGAGCGCCTTTCTCTCCATGAAACAAGCCCAACATATGCCTAAGTGCGTGATGCGGCTTACCATTTTTCTCTTTCAAAACAACTTCTTCGATATAATCCCTCATTCGAAGCAAAACCTCTCTCCTGCTTAAGGAAGGAGAATTATCGTGGAAAAACAAGGAATCCACTTCCGAAAAAAGATAAGGAGTTTCGTATGCGGCTCTTCCGATCATCACCCCGTCGTTCGTCTTGAGTCTATCCTGCATTTCGGCAAGAGTTCGAATTCCTCCGTTGATCTCGATCAAAAGATCCGGAAATTGTTCCTTTAAGGATTCAACGTACGCATAACGTAAAGGGGGAATTTGACGATTCTGAGCCGGAGAAAGTCCGCCTAAAACCGCGATTCTTGCGTGAACGATAAATCGCCTAACGCCCGCTTGGCGGACACATTCTATAAACCGACATAGGTCTTCCAAAGTTTCTTTACCGGGAATTCCGATCCTACATTTTACAGTTACAGGAATAGAAACACTACTGTCCATTGCGCAGACCAGTTCGGCGACCTTCTCCGGGGTTTCCATCAAACAAGCGCCGAAGTTTCCCTCTCTCACCCGATCGCTCGGACAACCCACATTCAGATTGATCTCGGAATATCCATAGTCTTCACCGATTTTGGAAGATTCGGCGAGGGCTTTCGGATCATCTCCTCCCAACTGAATCGCAAGGGGTAATTCTTCCGGACTGTACGACAAAAATCGACGACGATCCCCGTGAAGAATGGCGCCGGTATGAATCATCTCCGTGTATAGAAATGTATGTTTGGAAATGAGTCTTAAAAAATATCGAAAATGCCGATCGGTCCAATCCATCATCGGAGCAAGCGAAACCGGATACCGCTTCGGAATTTTAACACCTTTCTCTGACATAAGAGGATTCCGTTGTCAGAATTCCCTTCCAAACCCCTTCGGTCAAGAATCCTCTTTTTCAATTACGACTTGGAACTCAGAATGAATCATAAAAAAATGTCAGAAAAAGATGAGCCTTTCAGACGATCAGAAATCGAGAGTATTGATATCGAAAAGAATTGCCATTTTATCGGTATGGGTCTGTTGCGCAGTCCATTCCTCTTGTCGAACCCTCGAATCTTTTTTTGAAACCGTGATTCTTACCGGAGGAGTAGATTCCACCGAATTGAATTTTTTTACGAAATACACTCCGTTGGAAAACCTAATTCGAACGAACGCTGGTTTTAAAACGCCGAAAAATAATGACCTCCCGATCAATCATGATCCTCCGAAATCGGTACCTTTCTATACGGTCGATTCCATTCCGAGAAGACTGCCCGGCTTTCCTTTTACGGGCTATTTTAAATTTTTGAACTACGTCGCTTATGGCTTTACGATCACATCTCCCAGAAGCTTTCGAGGAAATCTTCTCAACTTTCCGGACGACGGAAGAATCTATTCAAATCCGATAGAACAAACCTTATACGGATTATATCCCCTTTCCGACCCTTTTGCCAGAAAAGCGGAATACTTATACATGGATTACCAATTCTATGGAACTCTCTATCTAGGATTTTTGGAATTTCAAAATTGGAATTTAGGAGTAGGAATCAACCTCGGTTATAGTATCTACGATTTTGATATTCTGGAAAGGGGTTTCAGAGTTTCCACCACACGAAACCAGACAAGGGGTATCGCGGGATTCAAAGTATTATACGAATATAATATTGGTCGATTTTTTGAAGATACCATTTTCTATAATTTGTATCTGTACCTGGAATTATCAAGTATCGGAAATAGAGAATACGATAATCGGGACCTACTCCGTATTGGAAACTTTGGTAAGACTCCGATCACTCAGACAATACCCACTTCCAACGGGGAAGGTTATCACGATCTTTACCTAACAATGAACACTTTCCGAATTGGAATTCGAAAAGAAATTCAATTATCCAGACTGACATCGGATGATTTACTGCGTAAAGAAAGCGGTCCCGGTGTAGAATCCGCTCCTCCGAAACCAACGGAACCCGTGCCCCCGAAAATCTAATGTTATCATGGAAAAACAATCACACTCCCGTATCGGATCGATTCGAGGATATTTACTTTTCCCCCGAAAACGGCTTGGAAGAAACCAAACACGTTTTTATCGGAGGAAACGATCTTCCCAATCGTTGGAAAAATTCGAATATTCAAAATTCGTTTTGTATTTTGGAACTAGGCTTCGGAACCGGGCTTAATTTTTTTACGACTTGGAAAGAATATTTAAAACAAAAAAATCGGTTTCGGCTTCATTTTATATCGGTTGAAAAATTCCCTCTCAGTCGGGAAGAAATCTCAAAAGCCATTTCCGCGTTTTCCGAATTGGGGGAAATCAAAGAGGAATTTTTATCCTCTTATCAAGATCTTATTCCAGGAATGAACTACTTCCGATTTTTAGAAGGAAAAATCCACCTAACTCTCTTTTTAGGAGACGTTGCGGACGCGTTATGCGAAATTTCCGGAAAAGTGGACGCGATTTTTTTGGACGGTTTTGCTCCTTCTAAAAATCCGGAGATGTGGGAAGAATCGGTTCTGAGAAACTTAAAAAACGTTTCCAAACCCGAAACCACTTTTTCCACTTTCACCGTCGCGAGAAACGTCCGGGATTCTTTATCCTCCGCTGGCTTTACGCTGGAAAAACGTCCCGGTTTCGGAAGGAAAAGGGAAATGTTGACCGGAAAATATTCGAATCCCGCTTCTGAAACGAAAGAATCGATTCCGAAAGAAAAACCCTGGTGCAAACGTTCCGATCCTGAATCACAAATCAAAACCGCGGCGATCGTCGGAGCCGGAATCGCAGGTTCGACGCTTGCTTATTCTCTGTCAAAACGAGGGATTCAAGTTTTCCTAATCGACCCGTCCGGAATCGCAAACGAAACCTCCGGGATCCCGGTAGCGATTTCCCATCCCCATCTCACGAAAACTCCGGGATCGGTCAGTTTGTTCACGTTACGCGCATTTCGATATGCGCTTTCCTTTCTTTCCTCATTTGCCGACAAAGATCAATTTGGAAAAGTCGGATTGTTTCACGGCGTAACAGAGGAGGCGAGTCTCGAAAGATTCCAAAAGAGCATAGAAAACCACAGACTTACCGAAGAAATCGCCTCCTGGAAACCGAACGACTCCGACTTCCATGAAAACAACCGATTTATCAAAGAACTAGGAGTTTTTTTCGAAAACGGTTTCTGGACCCGACCCGGATCTATCGCAAGAAAATGCGCCGATCAGCCTCGAATCAAATCGATACGAGCTACGGCGAATTCCTTCGAACGAACCGGGACTTTCTGGAAACTCGGTTTGAAAGAATCGGACCAAAAAATACTTGCAGATTCTATTATATTCTGTAATTCTTATTTGATTGGAAAACTAGTATCGTCTCTGTTCGAAGGAGAGGAGATATTTCCGATAAACAAAGTCCGGGGACAACTTATATCCTTAAAAGAAACAGAAAATTCCTCTCCTGTTTCGAACATTCTTTGTGCGGAACACTATTTGACACCTTCCGTTCAAGAAGAACACATTCTAGGTTCCACATTCGACGAATTCGACTTGAACCCGGAACCTCGAAAAAAGGATACGGACTTGCTTCTGCAATACGTTCAAACCAAATACCCCACTCTAAAATTCGATTCGAACTGCGTTCTTTCCGAAAAAACGGGATTCCGGGCCCAAACTCCGGACCGGTTTCCGATCATTGGTCCGATCTTCGATCCGAAAGTATTTCGGGAAACTTACAAAGAAATCGATTTACCTCGAAATCAGCGCAAAACGTTTCCAAATCTCAAAACGATCCCGGGCTTATACGTTTTCGGAGGTTTGGGTTCGAGGGGGGTTTTGAGTTCTTTTTTAGGTGCGGAGATTCTTGCGTCTTTAATACTGGGAGAACCCGCTCCCGTCGAATTCTCTATCTTGGAATCGTTGCATCCGGCTCGATTCCTCTATCGAAGAATTCGTAAGTAGGACGAGTTCAATCGAGTTGTTGAAAAATTCCATGATTCAAATTAACAAAACTTTTTCAAACGTCCATTTCAATGAAGCAAAAACGGATAGAGAAGTAATTTTCAACAACTCTAATATAAAAAAACGAGAAAGCGATTGTATTCCAAATGTTTGAATTGATTTACTCTTCTCTTACTCTAAAAAATTCAACACGGAGCTTACTATTGGATCCCACTACAAAGCGCACTTTCGACAGAAGCAACCACGCACAAGAAAGATTTTTCGGTTGGAATTAAATGAATTCGGAACAAAACAATCATATTCTAAATTTAGAATCCTCTCTTAAGGAAATTTGGGGAATGTCCCGGTTTCGAACCGGTCAAAAGGAATCGATCGAATCCGTTCTAAGCGGGAAAGATACGTTAGTTATTCTTCCCACCGGGGGAGGAAAATCGCTCATCTATCAGCTTCCCGCGGTTTTAGACCGATCTTCTTTGACGCTTGTAATTTCCCCTTTAATCGCATTGATGAAAGATCAAGTGGATTCTCTCAAAGCGAAGGGAATCGCCGCGGAATATTGCAATTCAACTCAAGACGATCTGGAGCAGCTTAGAATCCTAAGCAGAGCGAGCACAGGTAAAATTCGAATTTTATACCTCTCTCCGGAAAAAGCTCTGAGCAGACAGGTGTTCGAAATTCTTCCGAAACTTTCTCTGGGTAGGATCGCCGTCGACGAAGCGCATTGCGTATCCCAATGGGGACACGATTTCAGACCGGAATATCGAAAACTCTACGAACTTAGGGATAAATATCAACGCCAGATACCGATCGTAGCGTTAACCGCCACTGCGACTCCCAAAGTCATCCAAGACATATCCAACTCTCTAGGACTCAAAAACCCCACTTTGATCAAAGGGAGTTTTTACAGGGAAAATCTCAACTTCTCGGTGCGATTCCCTCAAAATGAAACTTCCAAGGAAAACGAGCTCTTAAAACTTTTAATCCGAGGAAATTTTCAAAAAACCGAAAGCGGGAAAGCAATTATTTACTGCGCAACCAGACAAAAGGTGGAATCAACCTACAATTTCCTAAAGAAGAACGGGTTTAAAGTCGGTAAATATCACGCGGGCAGAACCGATTCGAGCCGGGAAAAAACTCAAAACGGGTATAATATCGGAAAAACGAACGTACTTGTAGCGACTAACGCGTTCGGTATGGGTTTGGACAATCCGGACGTTCGTTTGGTTGTTCATTTTCAAATCCCCGCGTCTTTGGAAAGCTATTACCAAGAAGCGGGAAGAGCCGGAAGGGACGGAAAGTCTTCGAACTGTATTCTTTTTTACCATCCCTCCGATCTGGTAACTCAGAATTTCATTATCGGAAAAGAAAATAATCGGAAAGGAGGGGAAACGTTACTCTCCTTTGTAAAAGAATATGCGATCTCCGACCGATGCAGGCAACAAATTCTTTGTTCTTACTTCGGCGAAGAAATCAAATCCTGTAAAACCTGCGATATCTGCTCGGAAAAAGAATCTTCGAATATCTCATTCCCTAACGGAAGGGATCAATTCCTCGAAAGAGAAAAGGCTAAAAAACAAAAACAAGAAGAAAGAGAAAGATACGATTTTTCCGAAGACGAATTGGAAACGATAGAACAAGTTTTAGAACAGATTCCCGGTAAATTCGGTAAAAGAATGATCGCCGGAGTTCTGCGAGGTTCCAGATCAAACGAAATCTTGAGAAAAAAACTAGATCGCATAGTCGGATACGGTTCCTTACGCTCGATTCCGGAGGAAGCGATTTTAAAAACTTTGGACGAATGGATTGCGACAAAAAAAGTAAAAATCGTAGGAGACAAATATCCGAAACTTATCCTTTCATCAACCGTTATCGTTAAAACTCCGAGAAAGAAAAAAGAGCCGGATATTGGCGGAGAAAAGAAAACCCTTTCCGCGAAAAACGTTGTCCAAGAACTGAAAAACTTTCGCGATAGAGAAGCCAGAAGAAGGAAATGGAAGAAGTTTATGGTGCTTCAAAATCCGGTGATCGTTCAAATCGCAAAATTAATGCCGTCCACTCCGGAAGAGTTATCTCTCGTTAAAGGGATGGGTTCCGCTAAAGTTGAAAAATTCGGGAACGATATTTTGAAAATTTTAGAAAAATGGAAATGATTTATAAATCTTTTCCTGAGAAGAATCCCAAGACTTACATTTCTATAAAAAGCATGTCCCAAGACCTGGAGAGCGCCCTTGGGAAAGCTCTGTGCTGAATTCTATCGAGCCCTCGTGGAACTCTCAATGTTGCTTCTTGGGGCATTTAGGAAGCGAAGGGCTTTTTAGTTTCACAAAAATATAGGAACGTTTTAGATGTCGGGGCTTTAGGAATCAGGTATTCATTCTTAACGATACTTTTTAATGGATAAGAATATAAGAATCAGGTTTACAGAAATCAGGACGCTTGATGGATAAAATCAGGATTCAAATAAAAATTAAAAAAGTCTCTCCTTTAAGGCTCAAACTATATAAAATTTCATAAATGCTTGTCTCACTTACGTGAAAACCTCTCTATATTTCTTTCGTGATTTCATTGGAAGTTCCATACGCCGCAGGTTCTACTGCCGCATCCGGTATATTTTTTTCTCCAAGTTTTATATTTCGGGATCTTGTACCACTGAAGAAAAGTCCGGGATATAACTTCCTCGAAGGATTTAAGGATCACACAGTTTATAAACGATTAGGAAAAATCGGGAAAGGATCCCAATGAGATTCTTTCTCGAATTAATCCGAAGTTAAAGGAGGCTAACCACTGATTCGCATTATTCGGAGAAATAGATTTTTACGGAATTATAGTTTGATTCCGTGTTTTGAAAAATTTCTATTCGAAGAATCGTTTTTAATTTCAATAGTCGAAATCGAACTGAAATTTTCTTAAGAGAAAAATCCATCCAGTTTGAATTCTTATACGTAGAATATAAATTATGAAGTTAAATCAAGATCACGATTTTTCTCTATTTTATCGGAACTACAAGGATTCGATTTATAAGATAATCCGTTTTCTTTCCTCCGATCCCGAAGAAGTGGAAGATATCGCTCAGGAAGTTTTTTTGAACCTCTATAAAGCGTTTCCGAATTTTTCACCGGAAAAAGGAAGTTTTTACGCATGGGCGGCTACGATTGCAAAAAATACTTACTATACCTATCGAAAAAAGAGAAAGAAAGATTTGTTAATCGAGAGAGAGACGGCGCTTTTATAGAATCGCTTCCGGTAAAAGATGATTTTATTCGGAGAATAGAAACACAAATCGTGGAGGATGAATTGAGAGAAGTTATTTCCTCTTTACCGGAACCGGAAAAAAGCATCATCTTATTGAAAGAGATCAACAATTATACTTTGGAAAAAACATCACAAGCGCTGAACATATCTTCGAGAACCGTAAGTAGAAAACTATTAAAAGCGTTGGATCTACTTAGAGAAGAATTAGAAAGAAAAAAAGTGGTATTGTAATTATGGAAAACAAAGACCTACAAGAAGAATTCGAAGAATTGATGTCCTTGTTTCTTTTTGAAGAAGCCGGGTTGGAAGAAAACAAAAGACTAAACGAAATCATAACTCTTTATCCGGAATTTGAAAAGAGATACCACAACTACGTGAAAATGCAAACGGGTTTAAAACAACATAAACTCGTTCTCGAGGAGATTCTCTCAGAACCCTCAACCCCTAAAACGCGTCTATTTCAAAGAAGCTTTAGAAATCAATTTCTGGTCATCGCCGCGATTATTTCCTTAGTTATTTCCTTATCCGTGATCTTTAAAATGGAAATGTTCCGTAAAACCGAGATGATCCCTATGGAAGTTACAGGCGCTTGTAATCCGGAAACTTTACGTCATGATTGGATTCGCCCCGATCAAAATTCTTTTTGCGAAGTGAAAATCAACGGAGAACAAGGTCTCGTTCATTTTAGAATTTTTCCGAATTCGGAAGTTCGCATTTTAAAACTGACCGAAACCGCTCGGGAAGTGGCTACGTCAGGTTACGGTCTGTCCATTTTTTTGCAAAAAGGAAATCTTTTGTTAAACGAAACGTTAACGAATAATACGACATCTCAAACTAAGATTTATCTCAACGGAACCGCAATCCAACTAAATGGGACCAAAGTATGGATAGAAAGTGCGGAAAATCGTTACAAAGTGAATGTGTGGGACGGCTCCGTGCGGATCCGTTCTGGAATCAAATACCTACTTCCGTTCTTGCTGGATCCTAAAAAGGAAGAATTGATAGAACATTCTTTGAATAAACAAACGGGTTCAAACTCCGGACAAAGGACCGAGTTGGAAGAAGTATGGACGGACACTTCTTCGGAAGATATCTCTAACTCTTATTTTGAAATAAAACCTTTAAATCTGTCGGGAAGTCGGGAAGAAAGTTTATTCAAAACTTTGAAAGAAAATCGGCTTGATATAAAAAACGAACAAGAAAATTTGAATATTCTAAAAGAGATTCAACGACAAATCATAAAAAACGTCTCGCAAAAAAAGCAAGCCCCTTTGAACGAGTCTTACATCAAAGATCTAGAAAATATTTCGAATCATCTTGGAAATTCTGAACCTATAAAACTTCCGGAGATAGAAGAAAAACAGGAACCGATCGAAAGAAAAACTTCGACCGCTACAAATACCGAGGGCAATCAAGAAAAACCTTTACGTTTAGGAAATAAAACGATTCAACTCAAAGACGGAACGATACTTAAAGGAAATTTAATACAGTACGGAAACCAATATATCTTGGAAGAAAACGGAAAAAAAAGAATCATCGAATCCGCAAATATAGAATCGATTTCATTTTGAAGACCCTAAATTCAAATCACTTTTTCAAAAAAATCTTGGAGGCCCCTCTCTCGGAAATTTTTTGTATATTCCTCATATTAAATCCGATCTGGGTTTTTGGAAATACTTTGATTCTAAAAGACGGAAAAAAGATAGAAAACGTCAAAACTTCACTGCGAGAGGATCACGTCTTAGTCGAGGACGAAACAGGAAAGGTCGAAAAAATCGACTTAGCTCTGGTTGAAAAAGTCCTTATTTCGGAAATCAAAGAGACAAAAAAAGAGTATAATAATATTAAAAAATTCTATTTTTCTTGGAATTTTTCGATCTGGAATTCAAAAGTAACGGAAAAAATGAATTTCAACCGCAAATACGATATCACGGACCTCATCACGGGCGTAATCTATATAGATCCTTATCTTGAGAAAAGATATACCGTAAACATTCAAACAACTTCCTTTAATGGCGAATATCGTTATAATTTGAATCTCAGCTTTTTACTCGGACTCGAACTAAGTTCTTATTCTTTTCCGGATCGTACGATTTCCCCACTTATCGGAATCCTTACAAGCGCCAATCTGAACTCAACCCCGGAATATCAAGCTCTATCCAGCATTTCTTTAAATATGTTTCTGTTGGAAGGAAATTTTAATTTTAATAAGCACAGTAAGTTCAGCGTAGAAACTCTTTCACTCTTGCCGGGAGTGAAATATTATTTTCCTCTTTCCGAATCTATTCTTTGGTTTACTCAAGTAGGCTTGGGAATCGGGAAAAGTACTGAAAGTGGAATACATTCCAAAGTACAAACGGTTCTTTTTGCGGGAACGGGTATTCAATGGGAATTAGAGTCTTACTTTTTTAATATAGCTCTACAATACCGAAAAACAGATTTAATTGGAGCGACGCAATCTTATCATTTTAGCGAGCCAATTTTTATGATCGGCGGCGGGTTAAAGCTGTAAGACAAAATGGATGACTTCTCTCGGGCTTAAAACCTGGGAACGACATAAAATTTCTACGTATTAATTACAAAACAAACTCTGCATGTGTAAACACGTAGCAGCAAAAGATGGCAAGGAAATTCCCGGCCACCTTTCGCTTGATTTTTAAAGTTCAACGATAAATTAGATTCTTACTCCAATCCATTTCGGGAGAGGAATCTAACTTAAGATAAAAAGTTTCTCTCGGGCCTAGCTCGTCCTTCCAAAGATAGAAATATTTATCCCACTTACCACCTTCCCAAGCGGTGAGAAAATATCGTCTCTTTGAAATAGTATCATAATCCTTGAATGCGATTCGACTCCCGTCTCGCAAACACCCTCCGTCTAAGTTTATGATTTGGATTCGATTCGACCCGTCATTGAACTTGGAATAGTACGCGTAGTTACCTTTCCCTCCGCCGAGCCACCAATTCCAAAAGTAATTTAAAGAATGAGAAGATTCAACCCGAATAGGTCCGCTTTTCATACAGGAGGGATTCGAATCGGGATCGTTAGTCTGCACTAAATTGAATTTTGTTAAGTCGGTTTCTGTCGTGGCATTCACTTTCAACCATGCGTTCGATTTTTTAGAACTGGCTTGAATTCTTCTTCCGGTGGCCGCGGATACAAAGGAAACTCGATCGTATTTTCTTTTACGTCCGGACTTCGTAGGGGTGGACGAATCCGCATATATAAAACCGTAAACGGGATAGTGATCGGAAAATTCATCACTCGTATATCCCCCTACGGTCCAAGTTTTTGCAGAGATCGGATCGTAAGCTAAATTCTGCCAAACCGGAGGTTGGAAATGTGATTTTGAAACAAGTATATAATCCAAATATACGGGCTCCTCTTTCTCATAATAAAAAGCGGTAATTTCGTTGGTTTTTGTATCCCACGTAAAAGGAACTCCCACATACCTAGGATTGTTTACGTTCAATGTATAAAGCATCCAATAATATTCTCTACTACCTTTGATTACATTCAAATCTCCCGCGATCAGAACCATTTCGTCCTTCGGAATTTTTTTTGAATCGATAAAACTCCTGATTTCGCTGAATTGATTCATTCTTGAGACGATTCCTAAGTTCGCACACGAGGAGTCTTGTGCTTGTACATGAGTTCCAATGATATGGAATTTTTTTCCGTTTTTATTGATTCTCACATAAGCAAATCCTTTATTAGAAAAAAAATCTGCACCGCATCCTTTCTCTTTAAAGATATGTTGTATCTTCTCTTCAATGGGCCATTTACTTACGATAACGACTCCTCCGTTAGTGAACGCATCGAATCTGTACAGACCCAAAGTAGCGTCCCAACCTTTTTTGGTTCTTCCGATCACATCGGTTTGATACGGATATTCCGAACGAACTCCCTCCAAAAGAATTTTCCTTGAGTCCGTATCAAAAGCTTCATCGAACACAATGACGTCTTGATTTTGAATATAATTAGAACTCACGATGCGTTGTGCTCTTTCGTTTTGCCCCCAATTTCCCCAGCCTGGAAGCATTTTCGGCAACAGAAAAACGTTGTGACTTAGAATTTTAATTCCCATATTCTCAGAAATAGAATTCTCAGAAATAGAATTCTCAGAAATAGAATTCTCAGAAATAGAATTCTCAGAAATAGAATTCTCAGAAATAGAATTCTCAGAAATAGAATTCTCAGAAATAGAATTCTCAGAAATAGAATTTTCGGAAATAGAATTCTCAGAAATAGAATTCTCAGAAATAGAATTCTCAGAAATAGAATTCTCAGAAATAGAATTCTCAGAAATAGAATTTTCGGAAATAGAATTCTCAGAAATAGAATTCTCAGAAATAGAATTCTCGGGAATGGAATTCGAGGAAATGGAATTCGAGGAAATAACATCTGCGGGACTGGAACTTGTAGAGTCAGAACCCGTTAAATCAGAATTCGTAGAACCAATGCTCTTATTATCCGAAATGTAGATCAAAGGCATAAGCAAATCGTTATACAATGATCGCCTATCGGCCTTACAATCTATTAGAAAAAACAATAAGAGACAACAATTTACAAGAAGCCTCACTTTTGTATATTTTCTTATTCTCATACACTATCTCCATTCTTTTTAAATCAATGCCCATACTATAACATAGAGTTCAACAAGAAGAATAGTATTTTATAAAAAACGATTCGATTTCACATAATGCTCAAGTAATTGCAAGCATCGATCCCTAAAGTAACCGCTAATGTCGCAGATGCAAAAAAATAAACAATGAAAAGCGAATAAAGTCTTTGTTTATTTTTTAAGTTATGTTTCAAGATTAAATGAAGAAATTTGATAATCGTATGTCATATGGAAAACCACTCCTACCGATCCCTATAAAATAGAATATCGCCAATTTTAGCGCAAAGCCCGAATTTAGACACAGAATTTCGAACACTCTATTATGTAGGGATAGTAATCTTTTGATGATTTTTGAAATTCTATGCTGGATTAGATCAGGCGATATTTACAATGCCGAATCGCATTAAGAATATAATATATACATTTTATTATTTCAAAAACAATTCCGTAAAAGCAGAAATTAGACTTCAAATATATCTAATGTATCGAAAAACCGCACCTAAGGTTTTGGAACAAATTCTTAATAATTAACGTGAGTTCGGCGTAATAAATGCGAAAGCGATTATTATGTTGCGATTCTTAGAGAGCCGTAATCAACCCCACAAATTAAGAAAGCTTTTGGGATAATAAGGATCAAAAACTGATATTTTTCAAGTGTTCCGACAAGAATGATACTTTTTACTTGCAAAAAGTATCATTTTCTGATAGAGAAAAATCTCCCGAGCCTTTCCACCTCCGCCACCAAAACTCAGGCACAACGCTTCCTAAGGGGCGCGTTGAAGAAACTCAACGCAGAGTTCCTAAACTCAAATCTCGCTCCCGAAGGGTCGCGAGATAGGTCGCTCTGCGGGGCGTAAGTTTTACAGAGGATTTGTCGGAATTCCGACGATTTATCTTCGGATCCAAGTATTTGTGGGGTTGGTTCTGTTAGAGAGCAACACTTTAGTTTCTTATTCGCCCAAACTTTCTTACGACCCTGCTCACGTTAAGTAACAAAAAAAGGATCCGCCGAACAATTCTCCAAATCCGCTTAAGGCTCTTCTATTTCAACATTTTCTAATGTATCGAAAAAACCGGTTTGAAGCAAAGGGGCGAAATCGATCATGTCTTCCGCGTTCAGTTTGAGACCGTTTTCCATGGAATACGCCTGTAATAAGGATGCGCAGGCTAAATGACTTTCACCAAGCTGAGCGTGCGCTCGCGCTTTGATAATTAGAATGTCTGAATCGGATTCTCCAAAATATTGAACATATAAATCGATGAACTTAAGGGCATTTTTATGATCAGAAACCTTCAAATAACACTGAGCGATCATATCGTAATGAAGAAAGTTCTCGTCGCTATCCATACGCATCGACGTTTTGAGGGAAACCAATGCGGAGTTGTAATTTCCTCTTTGATAATAAAGGTGCCCTAGTTCCGCCCAGATGTCTTTGCGAAGAATTCCTCTTCCTCTTGAAAGTTTTTCTTGAGCCAAGGCCTGTTTCAAAACGGCAATCGCCTCATTGGATCGATCTGTATCTTTCAAAAGAGAAGCCAAAGTCAGATAAAGTTCCAATTGATCCGGGTAGAGATCGATTCCCTTTGTAAGAATCTTCTTAGCCTGTTTGAAATTGCTGATTTTGATGAGATAGTTGGAATAATATAAATAACTTCCGGGCTCGTTCGGATACTTGGTGATGATTTCGTGAAAGAGACTTAAGGTCTCCCGAGTGTTTCCAATATGATACTGACACCAGGCTTGACGATTACGAATTTTAAGAATCGTTTTGGGATTAGCGGTAAACGAGAGGGCTTCTTTGTAGAGATTGAAGGCTTTGGTGAATTCTCTTTGATTCTCCCTCTGAATCGCGGATCTGATCAGTGCGGGGAAACTCACAGTTTAGACAGATTAAAAATTTTCAAAAAATAATCAAGTTTTCTATTTATCACCCGAAAATAGAATTGGGGGAAAAAGAGAGAAAAACCCAAAATTCTCGGAAGAGGGAATTTATGAATATCAATGGAAATACAAACCAGAGTTTACTTTTGGAAAGAGTCGCGAATTTGCCTAGGGAAATCTTTCAGGTACAAAGCGATCTGAATCGAAAGATGTTGAATCTTGCCGTGGAAGTGGGAATTCGAAATTCAAAAGAAGAAGGACAAAGAAAAATCCTAGATCTTTACGCGTAATTCCCAGATCAGTCTTGATTGTAAACGGGACGTTTGCGTTCCCGGAAAGATTGTACCGCTTTTCTAAAATCCGCGGAATCGAGAAAACTCGAATTCCAAAGTGCAACATAATTCAGACCGGCTTCCAACGGTTTTCCTTCAGAATATCTCATCACATCCTTCACGCCGGACACTACGATTTTAGGATTTTCGGCTATCTCTTTTGCTGTTGCAAGAGCGACTTCCATCATTTCTTCTTGGGTCTGAAAAATCTTATTTACGAGCCCGATTCTCTCCGCCTCGATTCCGTCGATATCTTTCCCGGTTAAAGCCAATTCTCGCGTATGACCTTGTCCAATGATAGAGGGAAGTCTGTTGATCGAACCCATATCGGCAACAATCGCAACTTTTGCTTCCCTGAGAGAAATCGACGCGTCTATCGTAGCATAACGAATATCACACGCGGAAATCAAATCCAACCCACCGCCAATACAATGTTTTTGAACTGCGGCAATGGACGGTTTTGGTGAATCGTAAACGGCGTTGATTCCTTTTTGCATTTTAAGAATGAGATCGAAGAATTTTCTACGGTCACTACCTAAGGGAGCTTGGATCAAATTGCCAAATTGTTGGATAAAAGAATCCAAATCCAAACCAATGGAAAAGGATTTTCCTCTTGCGGCGATTACAAACGAGTGAATATCAGAATTCGCATTGATCTCCTCAATCGCATTCGGCAAATCCCTCCAGAAAGGCCAATCCATTGCGTTTCTTTTTTCAGGGCGATTGAGATAAAGAACGGCGGTTTTATCTTCGGGTCTTACGACAATTTCAAAAAATTCAAAATGGGCTTTCATCCCAGTCACTCTGGGAATGAAAAAAAATCTTACAAGTCATTCCTAGTCGGAAGAAATGGTGGACAATTTTCATATTATGAGAATGATTCTCATAATCTTTAGGAGGATTTGAGTGATCATCAGTTGGGAAAAAATGCGTCATCCGCATCCAAAGGAAGAATGGAAAAAGCTTTTAGAGAAGGTAGATGTTATACAGGAAAAACGAGGGAGTTCCCACAGATTTTCCAAAAAACATCCATGTATTGAGAAGAAAACAAAAGAAGGAACCATTGGAAATTCATTCTTTGTTTGGCACTATGCAAAGCAAATTGAAAAGGGTTCGAGTTCAAACTAGGAACTCATTGTTCAGATTTTTAGGAAATCCCATTACCTGAGAACCATTCTAGTTTTGAAAAAGATTAGAGAGCCCCTTCCCTCGATTTGATCTGAAAACCGAGAAAGGAATTCTTACTTTTTCAAACAGAAACAGGAAAGCTCAGTTGAATACAAGCGCCTTGTTGGTTGAGAAAACCGACTTTCCCATCGATTTGTTTTGCAAGGGATTCCACAAGAGATAAACCGAGCGAACTTGGACTTCTATTTCGAATCGATTTTTCGGGAAGCCCTTTTCCGCTATCCGAAATCTCAAGAGTCAGCATTTCGTTCTTTCTCGTGAAACTAACCCGAATCAAACCGGATTCAAGGTCCGCCAGTCCGTGTTTTAAAGAATTTGTAATGAGTTCGTTGATGATCAAAGCGAGATTCATTCCAATCTCGGCTTTCACTTTTGCCTCTTGTATATTTAACTCCAACCGAATCTTTTCCCGATCCACCTGGTAAATTTCAAAAAGTGCATCCGTAAGTTTTTTCACATAGAGTTCGAAGCTGATTGAGGAAAGATCCTTACTTTCATAAAGAATTTCATGAAGAAGCGCGACTGCACGCAAACGATTCTGACTTTCCCGAAGAAGATCATTGGATTCTTCGTCCGCTTGACCGGATCTAAGACTAAAAATAGAGGAAATGATCGTGAGGTTATTCTTAATTCTATGATGAATTTCTTTGAGATAGGTATCTTTTTCAGTCGTACTCGTGTGTTGTTCTTTGGTTCTGAGAATATTAAAAGTTCCGGTTAACTTTTCTTCCGCTCCTAAAATCGGAGAACTTTGGAGCTGAATTTCTTGGCTATTTCCGTTTTTCGAAATTAAAAATAGATTTCCACTTTCTCTAGGAAGTCCGGATTTGAGAACTTCTTCCACTACGCTCCCGATCGTATCTCCGGTCGTATTTTCAAAAAAAAGAATTTCCCGAACCGGTTTTCCAAGATGATCCTTATATTTACAACCGGTCAGTTTTTCCGCTGCAGGGTTCATAAAAAGTAGAAAACCATTTTCATCCGTAGTTACGATCCCCGCCCCAAGTTGATCCAATGCTCCTTTCAATTTTTCTTCGGTTTGTTTGGATCTCTGCTCAATTTCGTTTTTATAAAGAGCCACTTCGATCGAAGAACGGAGTTGATCGGATTCAAAAGGCTTTACGATATATCCAAGAGGCTGAGTTTTTTTGGCTCTATCCAAGGTACTTTCGTCAGCGTATGCGGTAAGATAAATCACGGGAGTGTGAAAACGATTCCGAAGTACTTCGGCGGTTTCGATTCCATCTAGATTTCCCTCTATGTTTATATCCATGAGAACAAGATCCGGATGATTTTCCTCGGCTTTCTGAATCGCCTCCTCTCCTGAAGAAGTAATCCCTACGAGCTCGTAACCCAATTTTTTCAGTTTTTGACCTAAATTGACGGCAACGATGATCTCATCTTCGACCACCAATATTTTGGGTTTTTGAAGCATACTCATTAGTTACTAAAAATAACTCCGAATTCAACAAGTATTTGTCAAAACGTACAAAAAGTCACAATAAAATTTTTAATTTCGAGAACGTAATTTTCACTTCCGAATAATTTGCGGACAAAAAGTCTCTTTTAAGATTTTACCATGAGACAATTTGTGAACATCCGTTAGGTGACTTTACGGGAAGTAACTAACTTTCCGTAAAAATCAAGGAAGAATTCACTGAGTTATCACCAATCACATCAAAACCAGGATTGAGAAAGAATTTGTTTTATACGCTCCTTTGAAAGATGCCTCAGCTTACTTCAGATTAAGTAAATATATCATCTTGTCCGAAATTTGATGTCGCATTAGATTGGTTCACTTTAAAATCACTTCTTCGAATTTTACGCTAATTTCATATACGAGCTCCTTGCCGAACGATTTCTTTTGAAATTTTTATTCTATTTTCCGGGTTTCAAACGGTTTATGTCTTAAAAATTCTCCAATCCATAATAATCCTATCGAAAACGCTTTTGTATCCGTCATTCGCAGAAAAGTTTGCAAATATGAGTCCGGTTTTAGCGTTCCTTTTAACAACTTACCACTCGGACGCACGAATAGAAATTGCTATGATAAACTTATTTCGAAAATTAGAATGTTAGAATCTTTCTCTAAAAAGTCGGGTTTTCCCGATTTGACTTAATTTTTGAAAACCGCTGTATTTTTGCAAAACCGACCGCTTATTTTCGAGTATTATTTTCATACGTCCGAGTAGCAATTATCGTATTTTATTATAACTGAATATTTCTGGTTCGACCTCATATCCGAAATCAATCGTTTTATCGCAACGTTTTCAACGTAAAATATTTTTCTAATATTCCGATATCGAATTTGTATTTTTTAAACATAGTTTCTATAGATCGTTTCTCGAAAAGCCCTTCGGAAAAAAATAGAAACCAGCGTATTAGGGGTCAGTGGATAGAAATCAGAATTCAGTGTAGCGCCCTAGAAAAAGTTGTCAGTAAGAGGCCATAACCAACCCCACAAGTACTTGGATCTCAAGATCAATTTGTCGGAATTACGACAAAATCCTCCGTGAAACTTAGTTCCCACAACGCGATCCTTAGAGAGCGTTGTGCTGAGTTTCCCTTATTTTTGGGTGGGGGAGAATAAACTCTATTTCGCTCTCTACGGGTCGCGCAATAGGTGGAAAGGTTCGGGAAATTTTTCTCTATCAGAAAATGATACTTTTTGCAAGTAAAAAGTATCATTCTTGTCGGAACACTTAAAAAATATCAGTTTTTGATCCTTATTGTCCCAAACTTCTTAATTTGTGGGGTTGGTTATGGTAAAAGGCAGCAAAGATGACAACGATCAAACGTGTATGTAAAGTCCTAACACCTACAGTGACTCAACCTCACTACTTGAAACGTGGGAACTTCAGCGTTTGTTATGAACTTGCCGAAAGATTAGTCGATTTCCTTGAAGATATTGAGACGGGATCTAAAATCGAAAAAATGGATAAAAAAAAGAGAATCCTCACATCACCAAACTCAATGTGTAGGTCCGCCCTTTCTAAACGTAAGACCCTTTAAATATTTGGAAGGGTTAACGGGCTTTCCGCTTTTGATGACTTCGAAATGTAAATGAGGCCCGAACGAATAACCGGTGGAACCGGATCTTGCAATCTTCTTCCCTGCCAGAACATAGTCCCCACGTTGAACGAAAAGTTTGGAGTTATGCGCATAAAGAGTTTTAAAATCGTCCGTATGTTCGATGACGACTACGTTTCCATAACCGCCCATCCAACCGGCGTAAATCACCTTACCGTTTCTCGCGGCGGCAATCGGCTCGTAAAAGGCCTTTAAGTCGAGCCCCTCGTGAAACTTTCTTCTGGGGAAAGTCCTAAATCCGAAATTGGAAGTTACGACTCTGGACGCAACAGGGATCACCCACTTCGGAGCTGGATCCGGAATCACCGCACCCGGTAAGAATAGTTTCTGGCCAGGTCTAAGAATATCCAGATCCTCCAATTTGTTTTCCGACAAAATTTCATCCAGGTTAACCTTATAAAGGCTGGCAACTTTGGCGACAGTGTCCCCCGTTTTCATTTTGTAAAGAAGACCTTGTTTATTCGGAATACTTAATATTTGACCGGGATAAAGTGTATCTTCGATTTTGATATTGGAAGAACCCGCGATAGATTCCATCGAAACCTTAAAACGAGTAGCAATTTCAGCCAATGTCTCATTTCGCTTTACCCGATATGACGTAACTTTGAATTGTTTCTTCTTTTCGGAAGGATTCTTGAGTTCCTTCGCCATCAAAATCGTAAGCTTTGCCTTTTCGGATTCCTCCAAAAACTTTTCATCCCCGGATTTTGCTTTTAAGTCCTCGGAATCGTTTTCGGTGATTTCATGTCCCGCAGAATCCATCATCGCACTACTCGGATTCATCCCGAA
This sequence comes from Leptospira weilii, assembly GCF_006874765.1. Taxonomy (NCBI): domain Bacteria; kingdom Pseudomonadati; phylum Spirochaetota; class Leptospiria; order Leptospirales; family Leptospiraceae; genus Leptospira; species Leptospira weilii. Next base: position 621,113 of record NZ_CP040840.1, on the reverse strand, counting down.
TCCCAAGAATGCGAGAAAAAGCGCGATAGATGCGAATATAGGAATGAACCGGAACTTTTTTCTCCGAAAATCCAGATTTCCGTGATAGAGATTTCCTCTAAAATAAAACGAATAGTGAAAATGAAATGCGCCCAGGTAAATCAGAGTAAAATTTTCCGTCCGAAGGAGTTCCTTTCCCGCGGTCAGTTGTCTGGGCTTTTTGAAGATCATACAGGGAAAATATCGGCCGCTTTGTAGTTCTTTCTATAGGAAGAAAAGAACTTATTCGTCCTTTCCGTTGTCCAACGTCCGAGTTCCGCCGAAAGACTCTTCTACGATTTTTTTTACGTCTTTCTTTTGTCCGCCTGTGATCGTTATATTCCCCTTCGCAACCACTCCTTTAGCGAGGTGAAGCGCAGGAGCGACAATATCTCCAAGAAGCCTTCCGGTTTCTTCCAGACGAACTTCGCTTTCAGCCTTGATGTTTCCGATCATAGTCCCGGAAACGGTCACCTCTTTGGCCGCGATATTCGTTCTTACCTTTCCAGTCTCTCCGATATAAAGAGTATCGTCCGTTTTGATTTCTCCTTCGAATTTACCGTCGATACGAAGAGAACCCGCGATATAAAATTTTCCTTCGAAAATAGATCCTGGACCGATTACACTGTTATTATTTTCCCTGCCGATGGCCATCTAAAACTCCTGCTAACAATCAAAACCTATCCCCTAACCGGAGACACGCCGTAAATCTATTTGTGTACTCAATCCCAAAACGACAAGTATTTTTGTTTGGAATTATCGAATCAAATCATCGTCACCCTGGAAAATATTAGTTTTCTGCTTCTTTTTCACTTGGGTTTGATGAGAAGGAGGCGGATCGGGTTCCGATATAAAACCAGCTCCGCGATGATCGTCACAAACTTCTTTGGGTACCGTTTCTTTGGTAAAATATTCCTCTTCGGTTTGATTGCAATGAGAACCGGGAAGTTTCCCGGAAATGGAACAGATTTGTTTTCGAACGATTCCCGTTTCCCCAAAGTGAAAGGGTTTCGATTTTTCCCGAGAAAGGGCATTCGACATAAACCGTCCCCAGATTGGAGCCGCAACCACACCTCCGGACATTCCTTTACCCATCGAAAGAGTTCCGGTATCATAACCGAGCCAAACCACACTTACCAATTCGGCGGAATAACCCGCAAACCAAGCATCTCGAAAGTTATTCGTCGTTCCGGTCTTTCCTGCGGCCGGACGATTGAGACCGTAAGAAGTGGCGCCTGTTCCGGTTCCTTTTTTGATTACGTCTTCCATCATCGACGTGAGAATAAAACAAATTTCAGGAGAAAGAATTTGTTTCCTTTCCTGTTTACTCGCTTCCTCTCTGAAATCCTTAATTACATTTCCGGAATCATCTTCGACATAAAGAACGCTCAACGGAAATACCTGTTTTCCTCCGGAAGCGATGACTGCATACGAGCGGGCCAACTCGTAGGGAGAAACTTCGAAAGTTCCCAAAGAGATGGAATAGTTTTTGGGAATGGATCTATTTTCAACCTGAAGAATTTTTTCCAGAACCGGCACGAGGTTGCTGATCCCAGTGTGATCCAAAACCCGAACCGCGACACTATTTCTGGAAAGTTCGAGCGCTTCGCGAAGTTTTATAAATCCAGAATATTCTCCCGTATAATTGGAAGGAGTCCATTCATCACCGTCTTCTAATACGTATTGGAGAGGGGAATCGGAAAAAAGAGACGCCGCAGTTATGTTCTTCTTTGGATCCGGATGCTGATTATAATATTCCATCGCGGCCGCGTATATCAAAGGTTTGAACGCCGAGCCGGGTTGGCGATAGGCTTGGAAAGCGCGAATCTGTTGATTATCCGATCGGAAACCGGAACCCCCCACCATCGACGTGATATGCCCCGTATCAGGGCGCATCGAAATCAAGGCGCCTTCGACGGGAAGCAAAAAGTCCTCGGTTTGTTGATTTCTATAACTCCAATCGATTGCTTCGCCCAAAAATTCGGTTCCGCTCAAAAGATTCAAAACGCCAAGCTCATCCCTCAGATCCTCCTGCCAAGTGCGATTAAACGTACGAACCGACTTCGAGATCTTAAACTTAAACTCAGGGATGTCGTTTAACATCGATAGTAGATCGTAGATTTCGCCGTAGGCGTCGTCGAACGCGTCGATCTTCGTGAACATCCTCTGATTGGATTGAGCGGTCTGATTTTTCAGTCCGGCATACAAAGCCTTCTCCGCTTGAGTTTGGTGTTGTATGTTCAAAGTGGAATAAATTTTGAGCCCCCCGCTGTACAAAGTAGTTATAGGAATGTAACGCGCCAAATTTTTACGGACGTATTCCGTGAAATAGGGGAAACGATTCAACCTATCGCCAAACGCGGAGTCGTTCGGAGAACGATTTAGAGTAATATAATATTCCGAAAATGTCTCGTATTCCCTCTCCGCGGTTTTGATGTCGAGAACTCCGTTTTCCACGAATTTCTTAAATACGACGCGAACCTTCGCGCTGGAAGAATTAGGATTGACCAAGGGGGAGAATTCCGTGGGTCTCGTGGTCAGACTCGCGAGTAATGCGGATTCCCCCCAAGTCAAATCCTTTACGTCCTTACGAAAATAAAACCGAGCCGCCGCTCCGACTCCGATCGTTCCGTGACCAAGAGGAATTTCGTTGAGATAAATCTCCATCAACGTGTCCTTATCAAAAACCGCTTCCAAAAAAAGCGCAAGCCAAGCCTCTCTGGCTTTTCGAAGGAAAGAGCGTTCCGTATTCAAGAATTTTAAACGAGCGACCTGCTGTGTAATTGTCGAGGCGCCTTCCTTGATTCTACCCGCTAAAAGATTGACCATAAAGGCACGGAAAATTCCGCGCAAATCGAGCCCCCAATGCGAATAAAAATGATTGTCCTCGGTGGAAACAAAACTACGAATGAGCTTGTTGAGTTTGCCGTCTTCTTCGAGAGGAAGTTCTTTGATGTTTAAAACGACGCGGGAAAAACGGTAAAATTCCGCGATGGGCTCGTACTCATTCTTATCGTTGATTCCATAAAGAACGGAAGGTTTTTCATACTGATTGGATCCGGGAACTTTCCATAGATCCTTGACGGAGAACACGAACAGAAATCCGTTGAGAAATAACAGGCCCGCACAGAGTTTAGCCAATTGTTTCAACGGATTTTCGGAATTTAGAATCCTTTGAAGAATCCTATCCCGAAAATGAATGACGAAAAAACGGAAAAAATAACTGACTGGTTCTTGTTTCATATTCGATTAAACTTCTTCCAACGGTGAAAATTCCTTCATACTGTCGACTCCTTGAAAACGAAGTCCCGTATCCAAATTATATCCTTGGTATTCCTTTAAGAACGCGGAGCGACTCATTTTATTCTCCAGATAATTCCACGCGTGCGTAAGCGCGTCCCTACCGTTTTGCGCCGAGCGGTTAATCAGTTCCACGAAAGAGTCGTTTCGCACGATGGAAGGGTCGGCCGGGTAATTCCACTTCTTTTTTTCCTCGTTCATGATTCGTTTGTCTATATGTTCCTTGAGAGGAAGCATCAGAACCGAGGATCTAACTTTATGAAACGTAATTTGGTCTAAAAACTTCAAAGTGCCCCGCATCCATCTGCTTCTGGAATCCAAAACCCTGTGGAATTCCAGATAACCGAGAAAGGATTCGTTTAACAAATCTCCGGGAATAATCTTGTCTTCCGAGCCTATATAACATTTTTTGAATTCTTCCAGAAAGGTCGCCTTAAGACCGCGAAGCCAAAAATGCCAGAGCATAGGATCCATCTTCCAGGTTTTTTTTTCGGATTTAAAGATCGCGTCGACGTGATGGACAAAGTCGTATTCCTTCGGAGTCATTCCCCATCTATAATCGAGAAGCCAGGAATCCAGAGCGTTCTCTACTCTCATATGATTGTACTGCGCGAGACTGCTGATCTTTTTGTCCTTGTTGTAAAAGTCTCCGGAGATGTAAAAAATATACGGATGAGTGACTATGTCCACAACACAGTGACAGATATAACCGAGAGTGAACGCGATATAACGATCTCTGTGAATCCCTATTTCCGTCTGCAGAATGAGATCTAAAAAACTTAAAACAAGTTCCGCAACGAAGTTATGATGACTCATGTCGCCCCAAATTGTGGCCTTTTTCGTCTTTTGAGGAGAAAGTACATGATAAAAATAAAATATATCCGGAGCAATGGCTCCGATGTTTGCGAACTTTCGGTTGGATTCGGCTCGCATTAGAAGTGCGATTTTTCTTTGATCCGCAGTTCCGTGATCCAGATGTTTACAAACCTGGGAAAGAACTTCTAAATGAGTGATTTTGCCAGCCATGACGGAAAATGCCTTTTAAAAAACGAAACCTTTTTGGAGCGTGTTCTTAAAACCATTTAGAATTGTCCGTTTTACTTATGCAACCAATAGAAAAATTAAAATTTTTAACCGAATTCCAAGTACGCTCGATTGCGCAGCAATTCGGGACTCCGATTTTTGTATATTCTCGGGAAGGGATCGAAAAAAGTTGCGACGCCGCACTTGCGTTTCCGAACGGCTACGGATTAACCGTTCGCTATGCCATGAAAGCCAATCCCAATCGAACGATCCTTGAGATTATAAAACGAAAGGGAATTCAAATTGATGCAAGCTCCGAATACGAAGTGTCGAGAGCGATCCATTACGGATTCAAACCGGAAGAGATCATGCTTACCTCTCAGGAACTTGCGAAGAACTTAAAAGAATTCGTGGAAAAGGGAGTGGTCTTCAACGCTTGTTCTCTGCGTCAATTGGAAGCCTTTGGAAATTTATTTCCGGGAAAAGAAGTCAGCGTTCGCTTTAACCCGGGGTTAGGCTCGGGGCAGACCAAAAAAACGGACGTGGGCGGGAAAACTTCTTCCTTCGGTGTTTGGCACGAGGAGCTGGACAAGGTAAAGGAAATCGCCTCAAAATACAAACTCAAAATTTTTAAGATTCACACTCATATCGGATCCGGAAGCGATCCGGAAGTTTGGAAAGCGGTCGCTCAAGTCTCTCTCGACATCGCGGCGCAATTTCCAGAGTGCAGAATCTTAAATCTAGGCGGCGGCTTTAAGGTCGGTAGAATGGAAGATGAAAAAACCACAGACTTTCAAAAAATCGGCAAACCCGTGGTTGAGCTCTTCCAGGAATTCGCGAAAAAACACGGAACTCCACTTCACTTAGAGATCGAGCCGGGTTCGTTTTTAATGGTGAATAACGGTTCGATCATCACCACAGTGGACGACGTAGTTTCCACGGGAGACGGAGGTTATACGTTCGTAAAGATTGACGCGGGAATGGACGTAAACACAAGACCTTCTCTCTACGCGGCAAGACATCCATTAGTCGTAGTTCCCAAAGCGGAAACACGCTCCGATAAAACCGCGAATTACGTATATGTGGGACATTGCTGCGAGAGCGGAGATTTATTCACGCAAGCCGAAGGCGGCGGGCCGGTCACAAGAATAACAGGAGAAGCTAAATTAGGAGATTATGTTGTAATGGAAGGGGCGGGCGCTTATTGTTCCTCCATGTCCGCAAAAAATTACAATTCTTTTCCCGAGACTGCCGAAGTTCTTGTGGACTTAGACGGAAGTTTTCAACTTATTCGAAAACGCCAAAACCTAGAACAAATTTTTCAGAATGAAGTCCTTATTTCTCTCTGAAAAAATTTACGTTCTGATTCTTGCCGGAGGAACCGGCACGAGAATGGGTTCGGAGATTCCAAAACAATTTTTGGAATTTTCCAACGAGCCCGTCCTGATTCACACGCTCAAAAAGTTCCAGAGCTGGAAAAAACAAAAACAAATCGTTTTAGTTTCTCATTCGGAATCCATTTCAAAAACGGAATCTATTTGCGGTCCTTTTTTAGAAAACCAGGATTGTATCGTAGAAGGCGGAGAGACAAGACACGGGTCCATGCTTCGGGGTTTATCCGCACTCACGATTCAAAACGAAGATATCTTATTGATTCACGACGCCGCTCGACCGTTCGTTCTTTTAAAGGAATTGGACTTGTTATGCGAAAGTATCCGTGAGAATGGAATTTCCACTCTTGCTTCTCGCACTTCCGAAACCGTATTAGAAGAATCGAATGGAAAGACCTCGTCCTTCTTGGATCGGGAGCATATTTGGTTTATGAAAACTCCGCAAGGAATCCGAGGGGATATTTTGAAAGAACTACTAACATTACCAACGGACACGATTCCTACCGACCTTTGCTCTTGGGCTTTAACGGCAGGGAAAAAATCTTCCATCGTAGAGTCACATCCCTTTAATCTTAAGATTACCCGTAAGGAAGATTTGGAACTTGCGGAACTCTATTCCTCTTTATTTCAAAAGATATCATAAAAGCAAATACCACTGAGATCAGTAGTAATTTCTTGTCCGGATATCAAACGACGATAATCTTTTTTGGGGACATAGCTGAAAAATTCTCTATACGGAATTAAGGGTCATGTTTGAAATAGATTCTGAATTTATCCTTGAACGAGACATAAAAATCGTGTTTATCATCCGATAGAAATTACGGGAGTTCCCGCAAAAATCGGGAAATCTTTATTTGTAAAAAGTATGGCCTTAGTGTTTGTTAGCAAAACCCTTTCTATCGTTTTTTCTTCACTCGGCGGGAACCTAACAATGACGCATTCCTTAAGGGATTGCAAATCGGTTCCCGGTATTGTGATCTAAAAAATTATGCCAAGGATCTTTCGAATCATTACGTAGATCAAAACAAACCTAAAAGAAACTTTTTCGGAGTGATTGCTTTTTAATGAAAAAGGAAGTGAAAATAAACCTATTTCTCGTATTAAGGCCAGACAAAATAAAAACTCACACTAACGGTATTGAATGGAATTCGAATTCAGCACTCTCGTCTTATCCGGGTTAATCATACTCAGCATCGGACTTTTAAGAATCTCCACCAAGTTCGGGGTCCCTTCGCTATTATTGTTCCTCGTCATCGGAATGGCGGCAGGTTCGGACGGCCTCGGGGGAATCGAGTTCGACAATCCCGTACTAGCAAAGCAAGTGGGCTCCATCGCATTAGCGTACATCCTATTTTCGGGAGGACTGGAAACCGAGTGGTTAAAGATCAAACCGGTTCTTTGGAAAGGAATTGTCCTCGGAAACTTAGGAGTATTGATTACCGGGGCCGTTATGGGATTGTTTTCCGTCTACGTTTTAGGTTTTTCGCCGATTATCGGATTTTTATTGGGAGCAGTCGTATCTTCAACGGATGCGGCGGCCGTTTTTAACGTACTGAGAACCAGAAATACGGGAATGAAAAAAGGATTAACCTCTTTGCTCGAACTCGAATCGGGAAGCAATGATCCGTTAGCCGTTCTTTTAACCGTGAGCATATTGAGCCTTTTGGGACCTCGCCCACCGCAAATCGGAGAATTGGCACTTCATATCTTTATGCAATTCTCCATTGGAACGGTAGCGGGAGCCATATTCGGATATGCGATCTACAAAGGATTAAACCGAATCAAGCTCGAATACGAAGGATTATATCCGGTTTTGATCTCCGCATCGGTTTTGTTTGTATATTCGGCGACGGAATTAATCCAAGGAAACCCGTTTCTCGCGGTTTATATCGCAGGACTCGTGTTGGGAAATCAATCTTTCGTTCACAAGCGAAGTAATCTCCGATTTTTAGACGGAATCGCATGGTTAATGCAAATCATCATGTTCTTAACGTTAGGTTTACTTGTTTATCCGAGTAGGATCCCTCCGCTTTTCGGAACGGGTATAATCTTTTCCCTTTTTCTTGTATTTGTCGCAAGGCCGATCGCGGTGTTTGTCTCTCTTTTCCGATCCGGCTATAATATTAGAGAAAAGTTATTGGTTTCTTGGATTGGGCTCAGAGGGGCGGCCCCGATTATACTCGCGACATTTCCGTTCGCTCAAGGCTTAGCGGGTTCGGACAAGATTTTTCATCTAGTGTTTTTTACGGTGCTCGTCTCTTTGCTCTTACAAGGGACCAGCGTTCCTCAAGTCGTTCGATGGCTCGGATTAGACGCCCCTTTGGAACAAAGAGCTTCCTATCCGTTCGAATTTGAAAATCGGGAACAAAGCGATTCAAATCTTTTGGAGTTTATCGTACCTTACGGATCGAATTCCGCCGGAAAATTCGTATATTCTTTGAATTTTCCCGAGAATTCGCTGATTACGTTGATCTATAGAGGAGACAGACATATTGTACCGACGGGAAAAACCACATTAGAAGAAGGTGATGTTCTTTTGATTTTAACACCGAAGGGAAGCGAGGACAAAATCCGAGACATCTTATCCCAAATGGAAACTACGACTTAACGCGTCTTGATTTTTAAAAGGATCGAACATTTCGGATCACTTTTCCAAAAGATCCTTCAATATTTTCAAAGCATGGTCCCAACCGCCGTCGGAATGTTCGTAGGAAGTTTGATTAGGAAAATTCTCCTGAGTTAAGGAAAGAGAAGTAAAAGTTTCTTCCGATTTCAATTCGAAAGTAATGATAGAATAATTTTCGGGGACGTTAGGAACACCTGAAAAACTGCTCCAATAGTTGTATCGAAATATTTTTTCCTTTTCTAGTTTGAGAATCGTCCCGTGATCTTTATATTCTTTCCCGTTCCAAATACCCGTAAAAAGGATCGAACTCCCTTCTTTCCAATCGGAAATTGTTTGAGTACCGTAAAGATAGAGTTTAATAACTTCCGGATCGATAAGTCCGTTCCAAACCTTCGCAATCGGAGCCTGAATGGAAATCTTTTTTTTGAGAATTAAATTTTGGTTCATTCTAAAACCTCTTTTGCTCTATTTTTGGATTCGCTCATGCTGTTTTATCCTTGTTTTTTATCAGATTAACAAGTCATTTACCCAATCCAGATTGATAACGCTCCGATCATACCCGAATTTCCTCAATTGGAAAAGCTTTTGTATTCTAAGAATAACGTGAATTCGGTGTAAAGAAAATGAGAAAGAATTTTCTAAAAGTAGGAGTCCCTACTTTTAGAATTTGTTCGTAAAATCGCGATTTGTTGTAGTTTTCACATTTTAAGAATAGATTTACAAAGTTCAAATTCCGACTAAATGAATCATGAATTTCTCACGCCGAACTCACGTTAAGAATACGACTCAAAACTTCGGAAAATGTGAAAGCCCACTTTAGAAAAACACAACAAGTTTTGAAGTGATAAAACACCTCCAAGTTCTCTCTCCGAAGCAAATCTTCTCAAAGATAGAAAAAAAGAAAGCTTAGAAGCATTCGCCAAAATTGGAATTCCGGGAATGTGCGCTTCGATCATTCCTCTTTGGATTACTACTCGAACGCACGAATAGAATACTATGACAAACTTATTTCGAAAATTAGAATATTGGAATATTCCTCTAAAAAGTCGGGATTCCCGATTTGACTTAATTTTTGAGAACCGCTGTACTTTTGCAAAACCGACCGCTTATTTTCGAGTATCATTTTCACGCGGCCGAGTAGTAAAGTTATTCGTATTCAAAGACACATGCGCTTCAATACGCTCATTTTTTAATATACGTATTCATTTCCTCGTTATAATTATAAAAACGATTTTAATCCAAATTTGGTTCGTATTCTGCTGAAAAGAGAAGAAGAAACGATAAAAAAATTTCTTTTGGGAATTTTTTTCGTTTCTATATAAGAGTTCAAACGCGCCCTATCTCACGACCCGTAGGAAGTAAGATTTGAGTTTAGGAAGCGTTCTGCTGGTTCCCGCAGCTTGGTCTTTCTGACAAAGCAGAAAACTCAAGTGCCGTCGCTCTCTAAGGATCGCTCGATAAAACTAGGCGTCTCGCTTCTATTGGCGCTCGACGAATTTGGGACGCGCTGTAAAACCAAACGAGTCAGTCATGGAACCGAATTAATACAGTTCATTCCAAATATAATTCCGATCCTTATGTTTTCGGTTTCGGATCATTGAATTTTTCAGAATTCATTTTTTCAATCCAATCATTCCGCAGAATAAAAAGCCGTTCAAACTCCTTTCGGTACGATTCGCCTACATTTTAATATAATAAATTTCCTATGGAATCTATTTGTTTTTAGAATTATGAATTGACTTTTTCGAATATACACTCAAAATTCTCCCACTCTTCAAGGAGAAACGCAAATGTTTCGAATCATTTCAAAATTGTTTCTAGTTCTTATGGTGTTCGGTTTTATTTCAACCGCATACGCGCAGACTAGTAGTCCAACCAATACCCCCTCTTCTTCCTCTATCAGCGGCAAGTATAAAGTTGCCGGAACGAATCCGAATGGCTCGGCTTATAGTGGAAGCGTTACGGTCACAGAATCGAACGGAGAATACCTCTTTACCTGGAACGTTGCCGGAAAGACTTTTACCGGAACCGGAACCCTGGAAGGATCCAAGCTAACCGTAAATTGGGGAGAATCGGAATCCGTTATTTACGAAGTAAAAAACGGCGGTAAACTTTTAGAAGGAACTTGGGCAAATGGAAGTGCGACCGAAACCTTAAGAAAATAAAAATATACGAATGTATTTAGTTGTGGAACGATCGGGGCTCCGATTGGTTCTACAACGATTTCAAATTCATTCTTTCAAAAACCTTCCGTTACTTCCGAGACTCGCTCATTCCTTGATGGATTTTTCGCCAAAACCCGGTTTCGATAATATTTTATCCTTACTGCCCAGAAGAGTATGATCGTAAAATTTTTCCGATTGAGAATTTAAATTCTCAAACGAAAACAAAAGATCGATTCGATATTCCGAAATCCGATTTGAGAGACATAAAAGAATTGAAAATTCGCTCAAAACCTTGTGAGAAATTCCACAATCCATTCGGTCAGTTCGCATTAAAATACAGGAGTTCCACAGATTAAGAAGGCTTTCGGGATAATAAGGATCAAAAACGTACATTTTCCAAGTGTTCCGACAAGAATGAGACTTTTTACTTGCAAAAAGTATGATTTTCTGATAGAGAAAAATCTCCCGAGTCTTTCCGCCTCCAAGCTCAATGATTTGCTCCCTACGGGTCGCTCATCACCCCACCCACCCAAAATCAGGGTGGGGTAAGTTTCACGGGGAATTTTGTCGGAATTCCGACAGATTTATCTTCGGATCCAAATACTTGTGGGGTTTGGTTATGCTACAAAATAGAATACCGCCAATTTGAGCACAAATCCAGCGTTTAGGCGTAGAATTTTGGGCACGTCTAATTATAGAGATGAGTAATAAGGACCAAGAACATTTATCGAATTGAAAAATCTGCCTATTATGCAGATCACTTTGTTCTCATTCTAAACCAAAGGAACATAAAATTCGGTGCCCAATGACTTTTTATCGTACGAAAGTTCATCGAAAACCATTCAAGATCAATTCCCGTGAAAATCGAAATAAGCTTTGTAGATTGTTTCTAAAATGAAATTTTAGATTGACCCACTTACCTATCGATAGGTAAGTGGGTTGATGAGATCCGGGGGAAGCACAAAGGAAAAAATCGTTACCATTGCCAAGGATTATTTTCAAAGTGTCGGCTTCCGATCGTTCAGCTTCCAAGATATAGCCAACGATTTAGGAATTAAAAAGGCGAGTATCCACTATTATTACCCTTCCAAAGAGGAATTGGGGCTTGAAATACTAGAAGCATACGATAAGGACTTCAAAAAATACATAGAAAACATAAGGGAAAGATCGCCCCGCGTTAGACTATTCGGACTTTTTAAACTTTATGTGAGTTACGCCGGTAAAAATGGAAATATTTGTCCGTTCGGCGTCGTGAGTACAGAGTACCATGCCCTTTCTCAAACGATCCGAGACAAAACCTTAATTCTTCAAGACCAACATCGCGATTTTTTAATACAAACTTTGTACGACGGGGTAAGGGACGGATCCTTCGCGCTTACTCTCAGTGTTCGCGATACAGCTGACTTATTCATCTCCGCAATCCAAGGGGCAATGCAAATTTCAAGAATCCGAAAGGATAAGGAATATTTTCCGAAAATGATTCAAAGTCTTAAATCGATGATACAAACGAAGGAGCATAAAAATGCAGGTTTCTGAATCCACTACAAAAGCATGGGAAGTGATGAACAACTTGTCCGATAAAATGGCCAAAGAGTATAATCTCAGTCTCGAACTTCCACCGAAATCCTTTAAGGAAATGAAGGCCGAATTCGTAGAATTCGAAGGAGCAAAAAGGATTGTAGTTCGGTTTCCTTACGATGATCGTTTTGCGAATCCGATGGGAATTTTTCAAGGAGGAATGCTTTGCACCGCGTTAGATAATACTTTCGGACCTCTTTCTTATCTTGCCGCTAAAAAACCCTGCGTTACCACAGATTTATCTACGCAGTTTTTTAGAACTTTCTTTCCAAAGGACGAATACATTTTGATCGAAGCGAAAGTAATTTCTAAATCGCTCGCCATGCTAACTATGCAGGCAGAAGTCAGAAATCCAAAAAACAAACTCATTGCGATCGCTACTTCGAGTGTTTTGATTTTACAAGAATCTATGCTCAAAAGAATGACAAGCAAACAGGAACAGGAAGAATAAATTCTTATCAAACGGGATTCATCGATGATTCCATTGCGGTCAGTTACAATCGACTTGTCCGCAATTTTCCCGTTCTTCTTCGGTTTCCAGAGTAACATGCGCGATTTTTAAACCCTTCAGAATTTCCCTCGCCTTATACTTGATAATTCTCTGATGATCGGAAGAAAGACCGTTTTTTAAAACGAGATGCGCAGTCAGGGCGTTTTCCGTAGTACTCAAAGACCAAATGTGAATATGATGAATATTTAATACGCCTTCTATGGATTTAAGCTCGCTTTCCACGATTTCCGATCGAATCGCATCCGGAGTGGAATCTAAACTCAATCGGAGACTTTGCCTAAAAAGCGGAATATTTCCGTACAGAATCACAAGTCCCACCAAAAGACCAACTATCGGGTCGATCCACAAAAATCCAAGCCATTGAATCAATAAACCGGAAACGATCACCCCCAAAGACACCAATCCGTCCGCGAGAAGATGCAGATACGCGCCTTTCATATTCACATCCTCGTCTTTACTTTTGCGAAATAAGAAGGATGAGGAGAAATTTACTAAAACCCCCACAAAAGCCACGGCAGCGACCATTCCTCCAGGAACAGGAGTTGGTCTGGATAATTTCTCAATCGATTCGTAAATGATAAAACCCACAGTACCGAAAATTAAAATAGAATTAAGAAGGCTGACTAGGATCGAAGATTTTTTCCAACCGTAAGTAAACCCCGGAGAAGGCCCTCTTTCTTGAAGTTTAATCGCAATCCAAGCGAGAAGCAAAGAACTCACATCCATCAAATTATGACCCGCATCCGAAAGCAAAGCAAGCGATCCGGACCAAAGACCGATTCCCGCCTCGATACCCGCATAAACGAGATTGAAAAACATCGCCATTACAAGACTTTTACCCACGCTTTCGGGATGATAGTCGTGGGGATCGTGAGAATGATTATGCGAGTGACGATGGTGATGCCCCATGAGCCCTTCCGGTATTTAAAATGATATCTTTCTCAAAATAGCGAAGCCATAAACCTGTAAACAGAAAAATACGCTCATTGCTGAAAATCGGTTCTTTTAAAAGAAAAATTCCCAGTTTTACGAATCGAGAACGAATCTCTTTCCATTAGACTTTTCTAAAATAATATGGAACTACAAAATGATCCGATTCGAACGACTTTTCAACGTTTTAAAGAATGCCGTATTTGTTCGAGATTTTCAATCGATCTTGCCGACCTGTTTTACGTTCTATCTTTGATAAGACAAGATGCTCCCCATGAAGGTATTCGCTGAGTTTTCCGGGGCGTTGGGGACAGAACCCGGAACGCGCCTCATGGGAAACGTTGTGCCTGAGTTGCCGGCCTGATCTTTCCGATAAAGCAGAAAACTCAAGCGCCGTCGCTCTAAGGATCGCTCCCGCAGGTTTTGAGACACGTTGTAGGTATATTTTCGAGTCTCAAGCGCAAAATTTGCGTTATTCCTTGCTTCCAACTTATTTCAAAAAATGCCGAGAAAGCCACCAGAAAGAGAAACAATTGTTGCAATTGTTGTTAAAAAAAGCATTCATTGTCGATCTATGTCTTGGAAGAAATTAGCCCAATACTTACTGATTCTCCTACTACCGTTATGTCACAGCGTGAATGCGTATCAGGAGGACGGGCATTTTTACACCGTTCAAACCGTTTTAAATAACTTTCAGACTTCTTCTCCGCTAACCAAAGACGAAATCGCTCTTATCGCTTTTTGTACTCAGCTTCCGGACGAGGTCCCCGAATTGGATGCGATTTCGGTATATCAAAAACTGGCGTTTCAATATCCTTTCGATTACATACTTTGGGTTCTTAACAGCCAAGGTTCACCGAAGATTCTGGGGAGAATGGCCGAGGTACAACAGTTGTTACACGGTTTAACCGGTGGAAATAGCGAACACCTTCGCAATGTAGCCGTCACAACCTTGGATCGATTACGTACAAAGCTTATTTCCAAAAAGGAAAGGCTCCCCGAAAGATTATGTGCGTTAGGTTTCGCTTTTCATTTGTTAGGAGATTCATTTGCGCATCGTAAATTGTTAAATCCTAAAAAAATGTATCCTACGGGAAGAGGACACGCTTCCGATATGACCTTACCCGATCACCCGGTTTACAACGATGATCGTGTTGCCGAGTGGGAAAATTATGCGAAAAATATTCCGAATTTATTTCGTTCCGATCTGAAGGAAGTCGTAATCAAGGAAGATTTTAGAAAGGCGAGAGAACTTACGGGAAATAACTATCCCTGGCATTGCATTTTGGGAACAAAATGCGAGGACAGACTCAGAAAAATCCTATTACATCGATTGAGAGAATCCGACTCTTTTCCAAAATACAATCCCATACAGAAAGAACGTTATCCGGCCTCCAACTGTCAAGAATACGTTCAAAAAGTAGTCGAACAAAAAGACATTCCATACATTCCGAATTGCGGTCAGTCTTGGAAAATTTACAAACAAGTTTCCCTGGAAGTTTGGAAAGACCTCGGTTATTTTCAAGACAAAAAATCCCGTAAACAAATCGAACTCTACGACGGAGACGACTTATGGCAGAATCCTTAAGCGAAGAACACCCGAGGAAAAAAAGAAAAAGAAAAGTTAAAAAGAAATCGATTTGGGGAGAAATCCTTATCGTATTCGCGGGTTTTCCGATTTTGATCACCTGGATTTTCTTTCGCACATTCATTTGTTGGGGTAATTTGAGTTATACCGGAGAGGTCTTTTGCACCATTTCCGGAGGAATCAATCCTCTGCTTTTGATTTTAACTTCGATTCTGATCGTATTGACTTTCGTGGATCTTCACAAATTGGGAGACGAACTTGAAGAACTGCCTAAATGGTCTTCGAAACGGATTTGTAAGGGATTTCGATCCTTGGAAAAATGGGATAAGTTCCATTTTTTGTTCTCGTTTGTTTCTTTTTTGGGAGCCCTGCTCATAGGTATCTATCTTTTAAATCGTTTTGAATTTAGTTTATTTTAATATACAAATATACTCTTTGGGGCTGTAATGAAAAAATACGAAGCGGTTGTGATTGGTACCGGATTCGGCGGGGCCGTAAACGGTTGCAGATTGAGCAAAAAATGGCCGGGCCGGGTTTTGATTCTGGAACGCGGAAAACGCTATCCCAAAGGTTCCTTTCCCCGTTCTCCTCACGACATGTCCCAAAATTTTTGGAACGTTCCCGAAGAGGATAGTTCCAAAGCCCGTCCAAAAAGACTTTCCAAATTGAACCAAACGGGTTTATTCGACATTCGAAATTACAAAAACATGGACGTCGTTATTTCTGCAGGACTCGGCGGTGGGTCTTTGATTTACGCGAATGTTTTCCTAGAACCGCCGGATCATATTTTCGACGAACGTTGGCCCGCGAACGTGAAAAAGAAAAGCCTAACTTCATATTATAAAATCGTAAAAGAAATTTTGGGCTCCAGGCCAATTCCGACGAACAACGATCCCCGAAGAAAAATCGTTCGAACCGAACTCTATCAAAGATTTGCAAAATCCGTAGGCCGAGAATCCAAACTTGCGGATATCAACGTATTT
>NZ_CP040840.1:520000-600000 GCF_006874765.1 Leptospira weilii | reverse complement strand
ATTGTTGAAGCTCGCAATGTTAGAAGGTTGGCCTGAAAAAGCCGCATATTGGTCTAGAAGAAGTTATGCTGGATTCCTAAAATGCGAAGTGAAATTCCCTCAACTTCAAATCGGAAACGTTTATCTCGCGGAAGCCGCTCTTTATGCGAAAAGAGAGTTAGGCGATAAGAGCTTGGATAAAATGATTCATTACGGTTTAAAACACAGTTTAAAACTCGGGAAATCTCTTCCTTATCTTTACGGCCCTGCTTTGATGCTCAAAGGAAAGTTAAAACTCCACGACGGAGATCGGAAAAGTGCGAAAGCCATCTTTAAAAAAGCCGAATCCTTTTTGTCCAACACGTTGAATCAATGGGAATATGCGACCGCGCTGTATGAGGCCGGATTGCTTCTGGAAGATAAGAATCGTATTTCGATCGCAAAGGGAATTCTACAACAACTCGAAGCTAAGGCGGATTTAAAACGTTTGGAAAAAAGCTCAGTCGTTTGAATTTTTGTTTCAAAGTACGTTCAAAGCCTAAAAGTAAATCCGCTTCAATCATTCAACAAGTTTGTAATAACACGCAAGAAATTCCCACAGATTACGCCCTGAGTTAATTTAACGTGAGTTCGGTATAACAAAAGGTGAAATTCGCGAGCTGCGACGACGGCCCGCAGAGTGACCTATCTCGCGACCCTTCGGGAGCGAGATTTGAGTTTAGGAAAGCTCTGCGCTTGAGTTCAGGGGAGTCGTAACATTTAGTTTCTTATTCGCTCAAACTTTCTTACGCCGAACTCACGTTAAATAGGAACTCTCATATTGAACGGTTTTGTGACAAATTCCCAATGTGAAAGACAATTAGAGTTGTTGAAAAATTACTTCTCCATCTGTTTCTGTTTCATTGAAACGGACGATTGGAGCAGCTTTGTTTATCTCCACTATTGAACTTTTCAACAACTCTATTATATAAAAGTGCCGCAGGAACATAAGAATCTTATTTGAAAAGGCGGGGGCCCCTACTGCATCCGCAAATCAGTTACGGTAAAAGAAACCTGTCCCCAAGTTTACGATAAATTAAATCCTTACTCCAATCTCTTTCGGGCGAGGTATTTAGCTTAACGTTAAAGAATGAATTAGGTTGGGCATTTTCATACCAAAGATAGATATAGTCTTTCCAACTTCCTCTGTCCCAAACCACAAGAAAATAATAATATTTCCCATAAGTATCGAAATCTTTGAATACGACCGAACCTCCATCCTCCAAACATCCCTGATTCGTTACTATCATTTCGAGTAGCTTGGAGCCATTATTAAACTTGGGGTAGTAGGCATAGTTACCGGCTCCTCCTTGAAGCCACCAAGTCCAAAAATAATTTAAATACTGAGAAGACTCGATTCTGACGCGTCCGCTTAACATACAAAAGGTATCCGAATCCGGATCGTATTCTTGCAATAAATTGAACTTTGTAAATTCCGTTCCCTTTTCCTCCGCAGACCCATCCGCTTTCAGCCATCCATCCGGCCTATTATGATCCGCTTGAACCGTTTTTCCGGTATATTTAGCTATTAAGGAAACTTGATCGTATTTTCTTCTGTGCCCCGACTTTGTAGGAGTGGAAGGATCAGCATAAACAAAACCGTAAACTGGAAAATGATCGGAAAATTCGTAACTTACATATCCATCCGCTCTTTTCCAAGTAGTTGGTGAAATAGGATCATACGCTAAATTCTGCCAAACCGGAAGTTGAAAATGATCTTTGGAAAGAAGTATATATTCTCCGTAGTTCGGGGTCCAGTTCCAAGAATAATAACTATTATTATAAGCAGCGATTTTGTTCTTTTTAGGATCCCATGTAAAAGGAATTCCAGCATAACTTGGTTCGCTCGCTTTTAGTATAGTAAGCATTTTCTGATAATGAGATTTATTATCCTTATTTACATTCAAACTTCCCACGATCAACACGATTTCCTTCTTCGATATTTGTTTCGAATTGATAAATTCTCCGATTTCAGTAATCTGATCGGTTCTTGCGCTTACTCCCAAATCAGAACATGCAGAATCCTGCGATTGAGTATCCACTCCTAGGATATGAATTATCCGATCCCCTTTCTTAATTTTTACGTAAGCAAATCCTTTATCATAGAGTGCGTCATTACCGCATCCATGATTTTTGAAGATATATTGTATTTTTTCTTGAATAGGCCATTTGCTTAAAACAACAACTCCTCCGTTGTTAACGTTTTGTCTAAAATCTCCGAGAGTTTGGTTCCAACCATCTCGAGTTTTTCCGATTACGTCGGTTTGATCAGAATATTCCAAACGAAGATTGTTTAGGAGTACATTTCGCGCATTTGTATCGAACGCTCCCCCGAGCACAATGACATCCTGATTTTTCACAAATTTTGATTTTGCAAGAAGTTCCGCCCTTTCTTCCTCTTCCCAATATCCGAAATATAGGTCGTCTTTCGAATATAAGAAAAGATTGTAGCTGAGGACATTCAGATCTTCGTCAGAATCGGATACTCTCATTGAACTGGTATTTGTAAATTCTATACTTTGACCCTTCGGAGTGAAGAAGAAAGGCATTAGAAAACTATTATAAGTTGGTCGCTCATCAGGCATGCAGTTTAGAAAAAATAAGCATAGGAAACAACTTATAAAAAACTTTCCGTTTTTAGACTCATTCCGCTTCCTATGTATGTTTTGAAAAAATTTTCGCTTTAATTTCATTAAACATTCCTAATCTATAAATTGCTTTCTATATTACTATACGCGAATTGAAAAAGACAATATTTTATAAAAGATATTTTAAAAAGAATAAATCCCAAACACCGCTCAAGTAATACATCTTAAAGATGTTTTTCTTTTCTCTATTTTCTAAAAAGCAAAACATTAAATTATTTAAATATTCGGCTTGTCTATCGGAAACGTTATAAAGTCCAGCATTTGGGGTTAAGATTTGTTCCCAATTTATCCAAAACCTTAGAAAATTAGGAATCACTACAAGGATCCTTATAAAATAGAATACCGCTCATTTAAGCACAAATCCCGCGTTTCGAGGCAGAATTTTGGACACTCTATTCTGTAGAGATGAGTAGTCCGATCAATTGTCGTGAAGGATTTTTTCTAACAAATTCATATTGGATAATAAAAGAATATTTACTGCTACAGATAGAGACTTCAATATCAGAGCCGATCCCAATCTCCGAAATGAAAGCGAAACAACTCTTATGACACCGGATTATATGATCGTATTCGAAACGGTTCCTTGCAAGCCAATCGTAACTTCTAAAAAACTGATCCAAGCCTTTCCAGATGTTGACGTATATTACCACTTGCGTTTATACAAAAAAATGAATGAATTAATAGAGTATGAATTCGAAATCGAGTCCGAAACGGAAACTTTTTCGATTTCTGACAGAGAAGAATTCCTTTCAAGGATCGAAGCCGGAAATGGGGGAAGATGGCGTTATTATTCGAAAGAATTCCAAAATGAGGACGTTTACTTTAACGTATTTAACGATCCCGAAGGTTGTTCTACCGTAGTTTTGGATATCATAGGTAATACTTCGAACGGAATTCTTTCGAAATTTATCGAAGGAAAATATCAACATCTGAATCTTTCTATTTGCGAAATGTTTGTTAAAACAGCCAAATCAATCTCGGTTTTTCTTAGGAAAAACGAACGAAGATTTTCCGCGGAAAGCGCTTACGATCCAACAATTCCACGATTTCGATTTTTCTCAAGCTCATTTGATTGGATGGAATACATCAATCGATTCTAGGAAAATCGTAGATAGTGATAAGTTACGGATTGAAAATTTTATTTCAATTTCTGCAGACTCCTATTCCATCTTATACGAATATTAAAATAACGTGTTGCTCTCTAACATAACCTTACTCACAAATACTTGAACCCGAAGATAAATCCGTCGGAATTCCGACAGTGAAACTTACCCCACAACGCGACCCATAGGAAGCGTTGTGCCTGAGTTTCCCCTGATGTTTGGGTGGTGGGGTGATGAGCGACCCTTAGGGAGCAAATCATTGAGCCTGGAGGCGGAAAAGCTCGGGAGGTTTTTCTCTATCAGAAAATCATATTTTTTGCAAGTAAAAAGTCTCATTCTTGTCGGAACACTTGAAAAATGAGCGTTTTTGATCTTTCTGATTCTAAAAACCTTTTCAATTTGTGGGGTTGGTTATGGACATCTACGGATCGCAACAATAATTGCTTTCGCATTTGTTATACCGAACTCACGTTAAAATATTAAATCTACAGAATTAATCTCATCTTATAATTCTCACTTCGCCTTTTTCCCTATAAAAAAAGCAATCGCACCAATCACATATAGTTCATATTCTTTGAAATTCTCTTTGAGAGCCGCTTCCAAATCGGGAAGCGTGTCTTCGGTATTATGAAACACTCCTCTTCGGTTTAATTTTTTCATTCCGATTTTGGATAGAAAATGAGTCTGACCTAAATCGTGTAAGCCGGTAGATCCGAAAATGACTCCGTTCGGTTTGCGAATTTTCAAAAGATTCTCGAATGCGGTTGAGGCTTTTTTTCGGATGGGCCCGGGAACGCAATGAAATAAGAAATTCAATCCGATCGAGTCGAATTTTTCCTTTATATGGACCGGTTCCAATATGTTGGCCCTATAAGCGTTGAACTGTCCCGCTATTTTGGAAAGCCTTCTTCTGGATTCTATCAGAGTATTCGGATTCAGATCCATTACCGAAATGATCGGCTTTTCAACCGGAAACTTCGCCTTTTGCAGAAGATAACCCGTTCCCACTCCTATATCCAAATGATTACCGCTTAGATTTCGACTGTATAAATCGATCATATTCTGCGGAACACAACGCCAGAACCATCTACTAATGATATGTAAGACGAAAAGGTCGTAAAACCTCAGAAAACTCGGAGTATAAACCTGTTGTCCTTTTATAACTTCCTGGCTGTACTGATTTTCAGACATACCAAGATCGATATACAGTTGATTTTGTTGCATTTTTAATCCTTTTTGTATTCCGGAATTTGCCGTATAAGGAATGATTTATTTTTTCCTCAAATCTTTCAAGTATATTCCCGAATCACATTATTTTATTATTGTATTCAAAAAATATGGAATATTATCGCCGAACGCAAGACTTTCCGCACAGAATCATAGTCCGGCACAGATCGAAGCGGCCGTATGTTCGGCCACCGCAGAAATCGTCATTACCGGGTGAAATCCGATCGAAGATGGAATTGCCGATCCATCGGCGACGAATAAATTTTTATAACCGAACACCTCTCCGGTTTCAGACACGACCCCCTTATCCGGATTAGAGGCGAGAATACAACCCCCGAGAGAATGCACTGAAATAATCCGATTAAACAACAAAAAGGTTGCCAGCGGTCCGAATTGTCCGCCGTATGCATCTCCAACTTGTTGCATGGAAGTGGTCATATTTTGGATGAGGGTCTTATTTTCTTTCGAATACTTCCACTTCACATCTATATTCTTACCTCGACGAACGATTTTTCCGTTTGCGTTATCCCTTCCTATCGCAAATAAGTTGGTCATATAAGTAGGGTCGCCCGCACCCGGAAGCCCCGGCGGCAACGGTTTTGAAAGCAGCCCCCTTTTAAATACGAAAGGCAGAATCCATTCCAAACTTTTCCAAAAAAGAGGACCGATCATTCTTAACAACCAATTCGGTTTAGAAATTCCTAATGAAGCGAGTACCGTCATTACGGGTTGGTTGAATGTGGGCGCCGCCATCGTAAACTGAAATCCCTTCGGAAAATAATTGATTACCGTTGTAACGTCCGGCCCATCCCAAGGTTTGAGTTCGGTTTTACTCGATTCGATCCCTCCCAGAAAATCCCCGTTCCCGGAATATCCTTTTCCAAGCTGTTTACTAAGATTCGGTAAGGTTTTGTATTTGTCTCTACTGTTGAAAAGAATTCGATTGGTTCCCAGCGTTCCCGCGGAAAGAACGACTCTTTTGGCATATACAGATCGTTTTTCTCCGGTTTCCGTATTTTCGTAGTAAACCACATAGCCGTTTTTCGGATCGGGAGCGATATGAGAAACCAAAGAATTAATTTGAAATACGGCCCCGTTTTTTTGAGCGTCCGCAATATAATTAAAATCTAATGTATTTTTAGCCCCGTGATTACACCCGAATTCGCACTCCGCACAACGTACACATGTGGATTGCCCCGGTCTAGAAGGTTTTAGCCAGCTGGCGGCCTCATCCGGATCGAAATAAGTGTGCTGATTCAATTCCGCGGCGGCTCGAAATTTATTCCTTTTCGGAAGATCCCACTCCGGTGGAACCGGCTTTACGTCGAACTTGGCCGCGACTTTATCGTAATAAGGATCCAGATAGTTTCGATTGAACGGAGCAGGCCAGCGAGGATCTTCAAATACCTTATGGTCGGGACGGATATGAATGTTGGCATAGATGAGCGACCCTCCTCCCAAACCGGAAGCCGTCACGGTTCCGAGTCCGCTGAAAAAATTGAGTTCATAAAGTCCCAAGGATTTTCTTTTTTTAGGATAACGCCAGAGGAGATTATCAGTTTGGCGCACGTCCCGCGGAAAATCTCCCGGAGAATACTTTTTTCCCCTTTCTAAAACGAGAACCTTTTGACCTTTTTCGGAAAGTCTTAAGGCGCTGATGGAACCTCCGAAACCGGAGCCGATTACAATCGCGTCGTAGTATATATTGTCTTTTGACATACTTTCTTCCGTGAAATTATATTAGTTATTTATAAAATTAAAAACTCTTCAATACAGATTTAAGGACCGAAGAATCAAAGGATACACGTCCCTGTGAGCGTCTTTACCAAATATACAATCGATATGTCCGTAATCAGGAATCACATGACGCTTATATTGATTTGGATCGAACCGATCGATCAGTTTTTTGTAAGTCAGCTCCGTACTTTCCGGAAGATAACAACGATTCTCCGCTCCGTGAATGAACGTGATTGGGAGATTAAGTCGATCCCAATTCGGAACATACGCGTCTTTTCCCTCCGAGTTCACAACCTTGTGCGCACGGATCATCTTGGACAAATGCTCAAACGCTTTTATGTTGGAAACTCCGAACATTTCTCCCAAACCGTATCGATAGGTTTCTTCATTCAAATTTTCTAATCTATAAAGGCTTCCGTAAAGAAAAGAGATTCTTCTACTGACCGGATTTACATCGTGAGAGAAAAGAGACTGAGGTTGTAGCGCCAAAACGCTATTGAAAAACTTATCCAACCATCCGTCCTTATCGCTCGTATACGCCGTCATGTCTTCGATTCCGAGCGCATCCAAAATCTCCGCGGTATGAAGCCCCACTTTGATGTCCATAGAAGTAGGAACTTCCACATCCGCTGAAATTTGAGAAAGAACCACGGAACGAACTCCTTCCAGACCCGCAAGCAACGCCATCGTAAACGTGGTTGCGCCGAAACAATGAGCGACTACTTGGATTTTATCTACTTTGGTAAGCTCTCGAACCTTATTCACCGCGGCAGGATAATCTTTCGTTGCGATCACGTCTCCGCTGTTAGGCAGAGGAGCCGAAGGAAGGGCGATTGAGGTTCTATAATCGAAAAGCCAAACGTCGTATCGATTTTCGAAAAGATATTCCAAAAGATTAGTATCGACGGTATCGATGCTGAAAATCAAACTGGAAACCCCAAGCCCAGGCGATAAAAGAACCGGTCCTTTGTTACCGCCTTTATATCTTAAAAGTCTTAAGTCTGCTCCGTCTGAGGCTTTGAAAAAATGAACTTCGGGAGAAGAGACTCGAAGGGGTCTTTTCGTTCTTGGTCTTGCGTCTTTATCCCAAGGAACAATAGAACTCGCGACTCCTCCGTAAACGTCGTATAACGCACCCGCAAAAAAAGAACCGAACTTCGCCAATCCTTTGACTTCGTCGAGGATCGATTTAGAATTGACGACCTTCATCGTAGTCATCTGTTTTGCAAAATCTTCCGGAAGTATATGCAGAATTCCTTTTCCAAATACGGGAGAATTTTCGGTTTCACCGTCGTAAATAGTCGTGTAAAGAGTACTCGTATCCCTCCAAATGTTCGTAAGTCCGTCGTCTTGAATCCATTTGACTCCCACGAAAAGATATTTTTTACCTTCTTCCGTATTGAGAATCATACGATAGACCATGTTTCTGGTCTCGACTCGGTCCTCTCTGGAAATAAACAGTAAAAATTCCCCTCCTGTGACTGTGATTACGTCTTTGGAAATAAAAGGCGCTTTTACGGTTCCGAATAACGTAGCCTTGTGATCAGGATTGCCAACCATCTCTTCCAAGTTCTCGCTTCGGATCGTAAGCAGAAATTCGATGGAAGAACCTTCGTCCTTCCCGATCTGATAACCTCGTTCCATGTTCTCTTTAGATTGGGTGGAAAAAAAGCCCTTCATACATTCCGTGAATTCGATTCCTAAAACCTTTTCGTCCGAAACGCCTTTGTTTTTAGGATAAGAAGGAAGGTTGTAATTGATCTTAAGTTCTTTTTGAGCCGTTAGTTTCTCGCACGCTCTTTCCGAAATCGCGCAAATCGTAAGCAGAGGATTAACTCCCAAAGATCTAGGAATCACGGAACCATCCATGATATACAATCCGTCATGGGTTTCGGTCCCGCTTTTGCCGGAATACACCTGGCAGTTTTCATTCACTACGGAAAAAGAAGCGTCCTCTCCCATCGGACATCCTCCCAGAGGATGCACCGAAATCAAGTCCTGATCGGTCAGACGGTTCCATACCGGATTCTTAATATATGTTCCCTGAAGGGGTACCGTGGCTTCCTTTAAAATGGTGCTGATCTTTTCGAAGATCGGTTTCTTTCCCACGTTCGGCCAGGAAATTCTCAAACGATCGTTTTGTAGAAACATCTTTCCGTCGTTTCCGTCGTGAGCCATAACGAGATAAGTCTGAGTATTTCGAACCGCACCTCGATACGGCCCTAAGATAAAGCTTAAGAAAATTCTAATTTTTTCAATTACCCATTGAAAGAATCCCCTTTTGGTTTTGATTCCGGTGAGTTTAGAACCGAGCGCGAAAATGGCGGATAATTGACTGGAGATCGCACCCGGGACGGAACCTTCTTCGATAATCATTCCCTCGTTTAAAGGAGCGCCTTTACGGGTATCAATTACTCCCGTGATACAAGGGCCGACATTCGCGTTTCCATTCGTTTTTTTCGTTCCAAAACCGATTCCGTTGATTTTGGTATTTCCATTATAAGAAAAACCTAACATATCTCCGTTCCCGCTAAATCGAACTCCGACCGCATCGGAAACAGTCAGTCCTTTTTCTTTGGAACGAAGCAGAATCTCCGTAGAACCCAAAGAACCCGCGGCGAGAACCACAATATCGGCCCGGACGAACAATTCGTCCTTGCTGAATTTTTCCCGGTCAACTCCAAGCGGAGTAAAATGAACCAGCCAAGAATTTTCTTTTTTTTCGATATACGTTACTTTTACTTCCGTAAAAATTTGCGCTCCGAAGTTAACCGCATCCGGAAGATAATTCATCAGAGTCGTGTTTTTGGAAGAAACGTTACAGCCTGTAACACAGTCTCCACAGTTTGTACAAGCTTCTTGATTAACTCCGACGTGATTAATTTTGGATTCGAACGTTACGTTAATCGGGGTCGGATAGAATTCTTTTTTTAAAAAAGAGGCAGAAGTTTTAAGAGCCTGGTATTTTGAAAGATTTCTATATTTGTTCGGAAGGATATTCGGTCTTAACATTTCTTCCGCACGTGAATAATAGGGATCCATTCCGTGCTGACTTGCTTCTTTACGGATAATTTGCGGCCAAACCGGATCTTGAAACACTTCGGGAACCGCTCTTAAACTTACGTTCGCGTTGATAAGAGAGGTGCCTCCCAAACCGCAACCGACTAAAACGTTGATATCCTTGTTAAAATGAAAGTCAAACAATCCGCTTTTAGAGCCGATATGTTTGTCTTCATAGTTGGCTTGAACTTCCTCAAAAGCTGAGATTTCCTTGTTTGGAAATTCTCCAGGTCTAATTTCCCTGCCTCTTTCCAAAAGACAAACTTCGATTCCGGCTCTGGAAAGTCGAGATGCCGCGATTCCACCGCCGTAACCGGATCCGATCACGACCGCTTTGTATTGACTTTTTATTTTTTCGATGGGTTGGGAAATTTTCTGAATCAATGTTTTTGCCTGGGTTAAATTGGCAGAACATTTTCAAAAAAGCAAAATATTGCAAGAAAAATAACGATACAAGACGAACTCCTTCCGAATATTTTGTCCGTTCTTTAGTTGACTTTACGATTTAAGTTAGTCAGGTTTGAATCAAAGTACGCATATGATTGTTTGATTCTATTCTGAAAATCGAAACGCTCCGAAGCCCGAAACGGAATATATCTTGATTGAAAATCAGAAGGAATCGTATGTCACAATTAAATTCAATTCTCGCCTCTTACGGATGGAAGCCGGAAACGTTTCTTACGGAATCCATTGAAAATTTAAAGCCTGGGCGGGTCATATCTGTCTACGGAGAACATTCAAAAATTCTAACGGAATTCGGAGAACAAAAAGGAATCCCCTCCGGAACTTTGATGTCTTCGGGAGAATTTACCGTGACAGGGGATTGGGTTCTCGTTCGAGAAATCGACGGAGAAGATCTTTGTATCGTGGAAAAAATCCTTCCTCGAAAAACGTTTTTAAGAAGAAAAAATCCGGGAAAACGGAAAAGTTTCCAGGCAATCGCTTCGAACATCGACCTTTTGCTCGTGATCATGGGTTTGGACAACGACTATAGCCCGAGAAGGATAGAACGTTATTTATTCTTGGCCAAGATCAGCGGCGCAGCAGCGGCAATCGTATTGAACAAAAAAGATCTTTGCGAGCAATCCGAACAAAGATTTTCAGAAATCAAAACGATCGCCGGAGAAATTCCGGTCGAAATGATTTCCGCTTTGGATTCGACGCATATCTCGAAAATCCTCCGCTTTATAAAACCAGAAAATACGATCGCGTTTTTAGGATCCTCGGGCGCAGGCAAGTCCACAATCATCAATTCTCTAT
Source organism: Leptospira weilii (assembly GCF_006874765.1). Lineage (NCBI taxonomy): Bacteria > Pseudomonadati > Spirochaetota > Leptospiria > Leptospirales > Leptospiraceae > Leptospira > Leptospira weilii. Next base: position 588,947 of record NZ_CP040840.1, on the reverse strand, counting down.
TAGGCGCTCAAGTTCAAAAAACGAAGGAAGTCAAATCTTCGGACGGAACCGGAAAACATACCACAACTCACAGAGAACTATTTCTTCTACCTTCAGGCGGAATTCTCATGGATAATCCCGGAATTAGGGAGGTTGGTCTTTTTTCCGAAAGCGGCGAGGAGGAGCTGGAAGAAATCTTTCCCGAAATCGCAATCGCCGCGCAAGAATGCCGCTTTAAAGACTGCTCGCATAACGGAGAACCGGATTGTGGAGTCGCGGCCGCCTTGAAAGTCGGTAAAATCGACGAAGCACGATACTCTTCTTACTTAAAACTAATCAAAGAATTACAAGCTTATAAAGTTTCAATCGATTCCGAAGAAGCAAGAAAAAAGAAACAGAAAGATAAACAACTTTCCAAAGCGCTACGAAAACGACTCAAAGACAAAGGAAGAATCTAAAACTTATCCCAAACCTGTTTCGCGCCAATAGATTTTAGGGATCAGTAGATAGGAGTCAGGGTTCAGTGTAGCGTGTAGGGTCCTAAAACCTATCCACTACTCATCTCTACATAATAGAGTGTCTAAAATTCTGCGTCTAAACGCGGGATTTATGCTCAAATGAACGATTTTACAGAGATGAGTATATCCTGACCCTAAACCCTGATATCTAATACCTATCCACTAGAACTACTGTGCTTCGTTATTACTACTCGGACGCGTGAAAATGATATTCGAAAATAAGCGGTCGGTTTTGCAAAAGTACAGCGGTTCTCAAAAATTAAGTCAAATCGGGAAATCCCGAATTTTTAAAGGAAGATTCCAATATTCTAATTTTCGAAATAAGTTTGTCATAGTATTCTATTCGTGCATTCGAGTAGTAACGATTTAACAATTATAATTGCGATTTCTCTTCAGGATTTGGAACAAGTTCCTAAACGAAAAAGGCCTCTATTTTTCCACTAAGAGAAATAGCGTTTTTGAACAATCTTTAAAAGAAGAGAATTTTCTTTATTAGATTTTTCTTGTTTTCCAAAGGGTTTTTCCGTAAATCCAACCAAAGAACCTTTCTTGGTCTATAATAGACTCCGAAGAGAACAGAAATCAGTCCCTGGATACTCCCAGATCGAAAAAAACCTTTTCATTCTTGAAGTAAATGTTATAAACTAATCAAAATATACGAGTTATTCGTTTTTATGATTCGATCTTTTTTAACAATCTATTTTTCGCTTAGTTTCGCAGTTCCTGTGTTCGGCGAATCTTTGTCTTTGGCTCCGGGAAAGATTTCCCAACTCCAGAATAACTCTTCCTTTCTTTCTTTCATCCATTACTTCACCGATTCCAAGGGTGAAAATTTTCGGGAAAAAATTTTTGCAAAAGATGCTTCTCTTTCATTTCGAAACATTCCGGCAGAAATGTTCTCGCTAGGTTTTACCGAAGATACTGCTTGGTTTTACATTCCCTTAAAGAACGATACTTCAAGTGACTACTATGGAAAGTTTGAAATCTATAACCCTTATCTCGAAAGAGTGGATATTCATTATCGATACGGATATAAGGATCAGATTTACGAAGTTCTTGCAGGGGCAAATCGCGTTTACGAGGAAAATTTTCCAGTTCTCGATTTTTATCTTCGCCCCGGAGAAGAAATTCAGATCGTTTGCGCAATTAAAAGCGGCACCCCTCTTCGTATTCCTTTTGTGTTGGAATCGGAAAAAAAATACAATTTTACGGAACAGTTTCGTTCTATCGCGGTCGGTTTAACCCTCGGCTTTGGAATTGCGATGGGTTTATACAACCTATCGCTGTATTTTTCCTTCAGAGCGAGGTCATATCTATATTATTTTATTATGATTTTATTTTCCACAGTCTATCTGACGTCTTGGGACGGTTTGGCTTTGCCCCTGTTTAAACCGGCGCACGGACAATATTATCTTTCTCTCGCTTTGGTTTTTATTTATGTCTCCACCTTGTTCTTGTTTTTATTTTCTCTGGAATTTTTATACCCGGAAAAAAAGGATAAAGAGGCCAAAATTGTAACGGCCATCTACGTTCTCTCCAATCTTCTTTTGATTCCGCTTTCGATTTTTTATCCGATCCAACTGAATCAGTTCTCATATTATCTGGGGCTGATTATCAATTTAATCATTGTATATTTTTGTATCGTGAGAATCAGGGAAGGCTTTCAGCCCGCAAAAAAATTTCTGCTGATCCATATGGTATTTCCCATCGCCGGAATTCTTGCGAATTTAAGTACCACGGGCGCGATCTCGATCAATTATTTTTCTCTTCATCTCTTAAAGTTGGCCTTCGTTTCCCAGTCAGTTCTTTTTTCTATCATGCTCGTTCAAAGAATAAAGGAATTGGAATTTAAGCTCAAAGAGGGCCTACAATCCGAGATTCATAAAAACATAATTCTTCTCAAAAAAGAAATCCAACAAAGAAGAGAAACCGAATGGGAACTGATTCAAGCAAAGGAAATCGCAGAAAAAGCCTCCAAAGTAAAAAGTAGTTTTCTTGCAAATATGAGTCACGAGATCCGAACTCCCATGAACGGAGTGTTGGGAATGGTTCAGCTTTTAGGAACCACAAAACTCAACGACGAACAGAAGGAATACATCCAAATTCTTTCCGTCTCCGCCAAATCATTGTTACAGATTATCAACGATATTCTCGACTTTTCAAAAATCGAAGCCGGAAAAATTTCCTTGGATAAGGAAGTATTTTCGATTCGTTCCGTTTTGGACGAGATACACGATCTTTTATATCCTCTTGCAAAACAAAAACGAATAGGTCTTCGCCTGGAAGGTAAATTCGAAATTCAAGAATACGTTTACGGAGACCAACTCAGGCTTCGGCAAATTTTATGGAATCTTACCGGCAACGGAATTAAATTCACCAATCGCGGAGAAGTGGTTCTGAGCGTGTCTCAAAAAAATATTTCGATAGATAAAATTTCGATAGAGTTCAGGGTTTCAGATTCCGGTATCGGAATTCCTTTAGAAAAACAAAAACAAGTATTCGACGCATTTTCGCAAAGCGACACATCCACTGCGAGAAAATTCGGAGGCTCCGGTTTGGGTCTCAGTATCACGAAACAACTTGTGGAGCTCCAAGGCGGAACTTTGAACCTGGAAAGTAAGGAAGGTTACGGCTCTAAGTTTACGTTCGCAATTACTTATGGCATACCTTCCGAATCGGAAATCGAAAAGATTTTCGAAGCAGAAAAAACGAAGGACTTGGAAAGCGCTTATTCGAATGCGACTTCTAAAAGTATGAGAATTCTCGTAGCAGAGGACAACGAAACCAATTGTCTCTTAATCGAAAGAGCTCTTAAAAAATTAGGCTACGATCCGGTCGTCGTTCACAACGGCAGAGAAGTGATCGAAAAAATGCAGTTGAATGTTTTCGATATGATTCTTATGGATATTCACATGCCCGAGGTAGACGGAATGGAAGCTACGAAATGGATTCGTTCACAAAAACAAAACGCGGAATTTCCGATTATCATCGCGCTAACCGCGGACGTGATCGAAAGTAACAAGGAAATGTACATTTCTAAAGGTATGAACGATTACCTGGCCAAACCTTTAGATTTGCCTCTTCTCAAAAAGACCTTGGATTTCTGGTTTGAGCATGTAAAAATCTCTCACCGGAAATGATAAAAATCTTTCTACAAACCGTAATCGTTTGTTCCTTACGTTCATATCCCGTTCCACTCATTGTAAAGTTCTAAATTCAAGTTTACAGAACTCAGGTCGCTTGATGAACAAAACCCGCTACAGGTCAACGTCTCCTAGGCAAGGTCAATCGGACTCCTATCCACTGCCCCTAAAACGTTCCCACATTCTAAGATTTTGGGACAAACACTGATTTTGCAACGGTGAATCACATCGATTATTTTGAATTGGAAACCGGAAAGTTTGTCATTTTGGAAAAATAGATCCCGCTTTCTTCCGAAAGACGTTCAGAATTTGCTTTCCACATGCTTTGAAAATCGTTGAACCGAATTCCGTAGCGTTTCATCGCGGAAAGGACGTAAAATGCGACCCATTGTCTAAGATAAAACGGTTGATTTACAACGAAGTGATGAATTCCGTGAGTCGCTCCGAAATTGAAGCAAAAAAGATGGAACGGAAAAACCAACCAAGAATTTAAAACTTGGGTTTGGTGATAAACGTTCGGAATATTTCCGTAGTAGTGCATATTCGAAGAAACAACCTGAATCGAAGTTTGACGAATCCAATTCGGGATCAAATAAACGACAGCAACCGAGTTCAAAATCGATCGATTCGTTTCCAAAAACGAAGGTTCCAAAATCGGATTTCCGAATAATAGATTCAAAATATGGAATGCGTTTACGGATAAAAAGGAATACCAAAGCAGAAAGAAAATTTCCCGATATGGCCCCACGGTTCCCGGAACCTTGATTTTTCTAAGCCGGAGATACGCGTCTTTCGCGACTTTTCTTCCCTGTAAAATCAATGCTAAGTTTCCGTCGATCATGATTAAAACTCTTTTTAAACCGAAAGGCAATCCGTTGCCGATCATTCTTTCCTCCACATCCTCTTTGTTTCCGGACAGTTTATGATGCAGAAGGTGGATTTCTCTTCGAAACCAAGGGTTGACCGTGTTGGCTCTAAAAAGCCAAACCACCCAAAACATTAAATTCTGAACTCTTACTCTTCCCTTGTAGTAAAGATTATGGATGAGATCGTGTTCTATCTCATGCAAAAAGGACGCAAGAATCGCGTTGAGAACAATACAAAGCCAAAAGGGAATTAGATTTGTTATATAAAGTATTGCGAAAAGAATCATACCGGATGCAGAACCGATCGTGATGCTTAAACCGATTTGATCCTGATATTTCGACAAGTATGGAAATCGATTCCGAATTCGATTGTCCCAAAATCGAATCCACTGAATGATCTTTCCGGTCTTTTCCTTTTCCGAAAAAACTTCGTAAGGTTTGTTTCGGGTTTTCCATTGCGAATTCATAAGTTACCTTACGTTATCCTAGAATTTTGTGCTTATCCAACCTGCTCTCAACGTTAACCATTTCCGTTTATAAACAGGGTTTCTTCCTACGTAAAATTCTATCCTAGTTTTCAAGAATCAGAAACTTTTTCCGGCTCTTTTTTCCATATCATACCGGCGAAATCCGGTTCACTGACTCGATTACTCAGAGCTATATAATATAACGTGAGTTCGACGTAAGAAATCCATGATTCATTTTTCTGCAAAAAATTGGAATTTGAACTTTGTAAATCTATTCTTAAAATGTGGGACTACAGAAAATCGCGACTTTACGAACAAATTCAAAAAGTAGGAACTCCGATTTTTAGAACATTCTTTTTCATTTTCAACCGCCGAACTCACGTTAATACAGTGTCCAAAATTTTGGCTTTAAAATAGAAATTTGTCTCAAAATTCAAGGTATTCAATTATGAGCCCGTCTCAAAATTGCAGCGATCCGCGGCATAACCAACCCCACAAATTAAAAAGGCTTTTGGGATAATAAGGATCAAAAACTGATATTTTTCAAGTGTTCCGACAAGAATAAGGCTTTTTACTTGCAAAAAGTATGACTTTCTGATAGAGAAAAATTTCCCGAACCTTTCCGTCTCCACCCAAAAATAAGGGGAAACTCAGGCACAACGCTTCCTAAACTCAGTAAACACCTTCCTATGGGTCGGTGTTTAGGGCGCGTTGTGGGAACTAAGTTTCACAGAGGATTTGTCGTAATTCCGACAAATTGATCTTGGGATCCCATTACTTGTGGGGTTGGTTATGCCGCGGATCCTGATAAAGATCGAATGGTTTTGGGACACGTTCTATGTAAGGATCGGTAATATTCGAACCGAAAAGGCTCCATGTTTTTTTAAACCGAATTTAGTCCCTTTGAAATCCGGATCTCGAACGGCTTTCTGAATTCCCGATAAACAAAACGAACTATCTCCGAAATCGGAAAGGAAAGAAAAGAAAAACAAAATCGGTAACAAATTGAATCTCTCCGTTTAATACGAATTCGAACTCGGTTCGGAATTTGTATTACACAAAGGCAAAAACCGATTTAAATCCTGCAGATCGATTTTTCCGCCGGAAAGGGTGCAAATCCCGTCTAACCCGGAAAAAACTTTTTCAAAAACTTCGTAACGAAATTTTTCCAAAAGTATCCAATCTTGGCTTGTGGAAGCGTATAACTTTTTCTCGTCGAGTAACTTTTCAAAAAGCCTCACTCCGACCAAGGATCTTATTCCGCATTTTTCTAATATTCTCAAAGCCTCATTTAGAGAAACGGTATTTCCTTTGGAAACAGAAACGCTTTTCAGAAAATTCAGAATGCGGGTAACAATAAAAAGGGAATAGATATCCTCTCTTTCAAAATGTTCGGAAGAAATCGCCATCGAAGTTAATCTGGAAAGAAAAACGTCGGATTCGTTTCTTTCCGGAAAATCCGAAGCAATCGGGGAATTCGGAGTAAGATAAAAAAGCGAAGCGCCCATCAAAACGGGTTGGGCCGCGTTAAACCGAAGCGTTTGAATCATAGACTCCAAAGTTTCCATCGGAAGCCCAAGAATTTGATACGAAGTGATTTGAAATCCAAGTTCGAAACTTTCCCGAACGATTTGGAGATACTTTTCGATCGTATGCGGTCTTTTCGTAGTCTCTCTAACGAGTTTATCGGAACTGACCAAAGCAAGGTTCAGATTCGTAAATCCCGCATCCTTCATCAAACAAAGAAGCTCGCTATCCAAACTGATATAAGAGATTCCGTTCATTGCGACGAACCGAACGTCTTTTTTAGGAAAGGCTCGGATCAATTCTTCACAGAGTTTCTTCATTTCGGGACGGAAGAAAGTTAAATTGTCGTCTTCGAAATCGAATACGCGATAACCAAGTTCATAAGATTCTTTGATTTCGCTTAACACATTTTCAACCGTATTTCTTCTATACTTGGTTCCAAAGGTCGTGTGGACCGAACAAAAACTGCAACGATGCGGACAACTTCTGGAAGTGATGACAAAACGTATCGGCTTTCCTTCGAAAAGATAATGTTCTTTCAATAGGGAAGATACGTCTGGAGGCGGGAGTTCTTGAATCGGAAAATTATCCCCGATCGGATTTAAACGAAGAGTTCCATTTTCTTTCCATCCGAGAGAATCAACGATCGCATAACGTTTATGTGCTTGAAATTCCCTCAAAAAATCGCAGATCGGTTTCTCGCCTTCTCCTCGAATGATAAAATCCACGTTCGGATTCGAGAGCATTAATTCCGGACAAGCGGATACATGAGAACCTCCCATTAAAACGGGAACGTCTAACACTTTCTTCACGGTTTCCGCCGTTTTCAAAGCCTCTCTGTAATAAGGAGAAAATAAAGAGGAAATGCCTACAAGATCGGGCGTCAGAGATTTTACTTCGTTTGCTATGTCTTCGTAAGGTGCTCCGAAATGAAAGTATTCAAAAAATGTGGAGAATGGACTTTTATCCGGAACCAGATAGTATTCCTTTAAGTATCTGAGCTCACTCGGAATCGGAACCGTTCTTCTTCCCGCAAGCTTGTCTCCCAGGCCTCTATGAAAATCGCGGATGATAACTTCTATGTTTGGCAAAAATTTTTGCACAGCTCCTTTAAGATAACAAAGCCCAATCGGTTGCAATCGGATATCGGTATCGTAAAAATCTTGCACCGGCGGTTGAATGAGTAAAAGCCGCATGTCACCATAGAAACAAAAAGAATCACAAGATCAAGTATCTTCGCCTCATCGGAAACGAACCAATCGAATTTTATCCGTTGACCCCAAAGGATTTTTGAGTTATACTTCGCAGGCAATAAAAGGAGTTTCGGCATGCCTTATAAACCCACACAACCGAGTATGGACTTGAGTAAATCGTTAGTTCAGTTCGCAAAAGATACTTCGGTAGGGACTTTAGAAAGCGTTCGTTCGATCCTTATCCAATCCTTCGATTGGTCATCCGAGCAGTTGTCTCAGCTTTCCGGAATTCCTTTGGTTCAGAATACGAGTCTTGCGGAATTCTTTTCCAAATCCGGAGAATCTCTCAAAAGCGCGAGTGAAAAAACGGAACAAGGATTGACTCGGGCTTTAAGTTCTACGGCAAAGGCAATGCGGACAACGTTAGACGCTCTTGAAAAAACGGACGTAGTTATTAAACGAATTTTTTTTGAAAACATCCCCGTTTCCAGTATAATAGGAGAATCCTTCGCGGGACTCGTGACGACTTCACATATTCAGGCGTCTTTCCGGCTCGAGGGAAAAGACGCGGAAATTCAAGAAATCTTAATGGATTGGCAAAAGTCCAAACTCCCGCGTTTGATCCTTTGTATTCCGGGACTTTTTTGCGACGAAGGGCTTTGGAACGCAAAAGGAGAAGTTCCTCTTTCCGATACGATGAAAGAATGCGGTTATTATCCGATCTATCTGCGTTTCAATCCAGGTATTCATCTTTCCACAAACGCAAAGCTGATGTTGAATCTTGTGGAGACTCTTTTGAATTCCCCCGAATTAAAAGGAAACACGTTAGACGTTATATCTTATAGTCAGGGCGGTTTGATTTTCAGAAGCGCCTTGTACCAGGCTAAACAAAAAAATTGGCCATTTTCAGATAGAATTCGTCACGCACTCGTGATCAACTCTCCCGACGGAGGGTCGTATATCGAAAAAATTGGTTTTTGGCTCGGGCTCGGAGCGGAGTCGTTACCGATCCTTCCGGTTAATATCTTAGGTTTTATCGGAAATCAAAGAAGCGATGCAATCAAAGATCTTTCTCACGGAATTATCCGAGAAGAGGATTGGGTTCAAAATAATCAAATCAAGAGGTACATAAACGATTTGTATTTCAAAGAGTTGGACGAAGTAAACGCAACTCAAATATACAGTCTGGTAACAAAAGAGGAATCCAAATGGTCCTCATGGATCGGCGACGGAATCGTTGAAAAGCCGAGCCTTACTTTGTTAAGCGACAAGGTATATCGAAAAAAATCCGATCCTGAATCCCGGGTTAATTGCCTGCTCGAAACTTCTCATTATCAGGTGATAACACATCCGGAAACTCATAAAATTCTCCGCAGAGTTTTGACCGATCGATTTTAAATCGAAAAAGGCAATGAGGAATCGAGTAGAAATTCATCTCTTTCGAAAAGAAACTCCTGGAAAATAAAAAATATTCGTAAATGAACACGAAATTTCACCAATAAATTTTAAACTTGTATTCCGTAGGAGTTCACACAAGTATTTGGATCTGAGATAAAATTCGTCGGGAAGTACGACAATCTTCCGTGAAACTTATAGGAAGTGTTGTGCCTGAGTTTCTTCAACGCGACCTAAACACCGACCCATAGGAGGATGTTTACTGAGTTTAGGAAAGCTCTGCGCCTGAGTTTCCCTGATTTGGGTGGCGGAAAACTCGGAAGACTTTTCAATATCGGAAAATCATACTTCTTGCAAGTAAAAAGTATCATTCTTGTCGGAACACTTGAAAAATATCAGTTTTGATCCTTTATTTAACGTGAGTTCGGCGTAAGAAATCCATGATTCATCTTTTTTGTAAGTTGGAATTTGAACTCTGTAAATCTATTCTTAAAATGTGAGAACTACAACAAATCGCGATTTTACGAGCAAATTTTAAAAGTAGGGACTTTTACTTTTAGAAAATTCTTCTCATTTTCAACCGCCGAACTCACGTACGTTACTGATTACAGTATCCTTCTCAATTTGTGGATAAAAGTATGGTAAGAATTTTTAAAAATGGCTCTATTCGAAAAAATGCAAATCAGAGAAGCTTCCATTCAAGACCTGCAGGAAACCGCAAAATTGTTCGACGAATATCGTCTTTTTTATAAACAGAAATCGGATTTGGCAGGCGCAAGAAAATTTATCGAAGAAAAAATTCGTAAACAAGAATCCAGGATTTATCTTTTAATGGAAGGAGAAACTTACTGCGGCTTTACTCAGTTATACCCTATTTTTACTTCCATATCCATGAAACGAGCTTGGATCCTGAACGATCTTTTTGTTCGTCCCGAGCACCGTAACAAAGGAGGGGGTAAGGCCTTAATCGAACAAGGAGCTTCTCTTGCAAGGGATACAGAGGCGAAGTATCTCACATTATCAACCGCCTTTGATAATTTTACTGCTCAAAAATTGTATGAGTCGATCGGTTTTGTAAAAGATGAAGATTTTTTTCATTATACTTTAATCATACAATCCATTTAAATTTCTGAATATATGTCTGAAACAAAAAAGTTAAAATCTGGGATCGTTCAAAAGCCCTGTCGGCGTTGCGGAAAAATCTTCGATTGCGGGGCAGCAATCAATTCCTGCGAATGTTTTTCGACGAACTTACCTCCCGAAATCGCAAAGCAACTCCAAACAAATTACGACGATTGCCTTTGTGTTTCCTGCTTAAAGGATCTAAGCGGGTCAATTTAATATGTTTTAGACGACTTACTACTCGAACGCACAAATAGAATACTATGACAAACTTATTTCGAAAATTAGAATATTGGAATCTTCCTTTAAAAGTCGGGATTTCCGATTTGACTTAATTTTTGAGAACCGCTGTACTTTTGCAAAACCGACCGCTTATTTTCGAGTATCATTTTCACGCGTCCGAGTAGTAATCTTAACAAGATCTCGTTTTACTCATCTCTACGTAATAGAGTGTCCAAAATTCTGCGCTTAAACGTAAACGCGGGATTTGTGCCCAAATGAACGGTATTCTATTTTATAGGGATCGGTAATTTGTCGCTACGAACTAACTTGCAGAAAAAACTCGAAATAAGAGTTTAAAGTTAAATCGTCCGATACGACAATTGATTGGAAATATTTCTCATAAAAACATTCGAAAAGTAGAATATATTTTTAAAAAAATATAAAAAGACTTAATTTGTGGGAACTCCCGCACTCCGAGCGGTTAAGGTTAGAATGTCATCTTGATCTCTGGGAACATGGGAGTTCCCATATCCCAAGCTTCTGGGCAGAGCTCTAAGCGAGAACGGCTTGTTTGGAAGCCCTTTCCAACTTGATCAGATTGGCACTTGCCGTCGCGACGCTATCCAAATGATAGGCTTGTGTGATCGCTTTTCGTTTTTGAAGTTCCTTTCCGCTCAACGCCTTGAGTGACCTTTCTAAAAGCATTCCGCAAAGAAAACGAGCGGTGGTTTCCACCACCTCAAATGCCAAAGAATCTTTCACATTTCCGTCATGAATCGATTTATAAAGTCCCACACTCGTATCCAGATCGCTCCAAACTTTTTTGAGATCTTCCGACGGGGAGAATTTAGAAAGTTCTTCCTCCGCGTATTGTCTAAGTTGTCCGGTTGGAGACATACCCGATACGACACCGCCGATTGCAGCCACGATTTGCAATTGGGTTGTTCCTTCGTAAATCGTAGTGATTCTACTATCTCTATAGATCCGAGCTACGTCGTAGTCTTCGGTGTAACCGCTCCCTCCGTGAATCTGCAACGCATCCGATGAAATTGCCACGCACCCTTCGGACGCATAATACTTACTGAGCGGCGTAAACAGATCCGCAAGCTTTTCCCAACGACGAATCGTTTCATCCTGACTCACATCTTTTTCGGATTTGCCTTCGATTTTGATAAGGTGCTCTTTCGGCCAGTGATAGAGATCAATCGCCTTTCCGGTTTCAGCAATAAGAACTCTGGTAGCTAGAATCTCCCTTTCCATTCGATCCAAAATTTTTCTGACCGCGGGAATTTGTTCGATCGGTTTGCCGAATTGAATTCTTTCCGAAGCGTATTTTTTTCCTTCGTAATAAGCGGCAGTCGCAATCCCTAAAGATTGAGTCGCGATTGTAAGTCTCGCCGCATTCATCATTCCCATAGAATACTTCACAAGACCGTATCCGGTTTTTCCGATCAGTTCTCCCGGAGAATTATCGAAAACAACTTCGCAAGTCGGAGAACAATGAAGCCCCATCTTATGTTCCACTCCGGCTATATGAACATCTTTTCCTTTTACGAGAAAGAAAGACAATCCTCTCGCGCCACTTCCGGGCGATCCAGTTCTCGCCAAGGTAAGAATTACGGAAGGAGCATCGATATAACCGCAGGCGTGTGTGATAAAACGTTTCGCTCCGTTGACTCTCCAGACGCCATTTGTATCTTGAGTCGCTCTTGTTTGAACGTTCGGGAGATCGGATCCGTAGTTTGGTTCGGTAAGCGCCATCGCCGCACTGTATTTTCCGGCGGAAATTTCAGGGAGCCATTTCTCGCACATTTCGGAAGAAGCGTATCTTTCCATAATTTCCACAATATTTATATTTCCGTATGCAAGACAAAACGCCGCGTCGGCCCTCGCCGCAATTTCCATCATAAAAGACTGAACAGTTGCAGGTAATCCCAATCCGCCGAATTTCCTGCTGATCGAAATCGGCATAAGTCCCGCGTCCCGGAGAGTATTATAACATTCTTCCTGAGCCGTCGGAAACGTTACCTTTCCATTTGCATACTTGAGTCCGATTTGATCCATTTCCTTACTGCGGGGAGCCACAAATTCTCCCATAATTTCACCCAAGGATTCCAATACGGATTTATAGTATTCCTTAGCCTCCTCCACGCTTGAAGGAGCATACGCCAATCTTTCATTGCCGGTCTTTTTATATTCTTCCGCGTCTTCGAATTTGTGTTCGTAAGCGTGAATAATCTTTTCCCAATCGATCAACTCGTCGAAAACGAGTCTAAGATCCTCGTTATCCTGAAAATAATTACTGATAATCATGGGATTTCGCACCTCAACTATGCCCAATAGTTAAAACTATCTCGGAGATATGTCAAGCACACAAAGAAAACTAATCCCTAGTCTTATCTTCTTCTTTCAATTTTTTTAATTTTGGCAATTCTCCGATCGCAACGGAATACCAAATCGTATTCAAAGAATGTTGATAAAACGCCCTTCTATACGCGATTTCGGAATCCAGAAAAGAAATTTCCGATATCAGAAGCTCAAGGCGGGAAACTGTTTTGAAACTAAAACCCCTTCTCTGACTACTCAGATTGGATTCTACGGAATTAAGAGCTTTTGAATATAAGGATAATAATCGAGCGGAATTCCGGGAACTTTCGTAGGCTTTTCGAATCTCGTCCGTTGCGATCCGTTTTGCTTGGGATAATTGTAATTCCGCCTGTCTAACGGCCGATTCCGCTTGTTTTATTCCCGCCGTGATCGTTCCGGCGGATAACAAAGGAACGTTGATCGACAACTGCATTGTGATATCCTTATTCGGAGTCGTGTTATGCTCCGGAATCGTATAATAATTGTTTAACGTAACCGAAGGCAAATGCCCGCCCCAGGCCTTTTTCAAATTGAGCTCCGCCATCTTAAGATTTTCTTTTGCCGCAATCACGTCGTATCGTTTCGCGATCCTTTCTTCGGGTGATAGGTTTTGAGGAATGGAAATCGCTCCCTTAGGAATCGACAATCGAAGTCCCCCTTCCCCTATTCCCACAAGACTTTCCAACGCCATTTCGGCCTGTTTCAATTGGTATTTAAAATCCTCGAGACTTGCTTCGGATCTGGAAAAATCCGCTTCGGCCCCGCTCAAGTCGGCCCTGGTGATTTTTCCCAAAGAAAAAAGCCTTCGTCTTTCCAGAATCATTTTACGAACGAGATCCTTTTTTTTCTCCTCCAACGAAAGAACCTCTTTTAATTGTAGAACATTATAATATGCTTGTGCAATTTCCAGATAGAGACGCCCGGACTCGAACTTAGCCTCGTTCATTCTCACATTGGCGAGAGCGCCCGCGGCCTTATAAGTCGTGTACTGGCTTACTCCGTTTAAGATGGGAATACTCAAAAGTAATCTCGTTCCGGGGCCGACGGTCGGAGGCAGGCTACTCGTAGAAGATCCTCCCGTAAGAGGATTCGGTTCCGTATAAAACGGGTTAAATTGAGAATTCGGTCCGGGGATCCTATAAAATTTATTATATACCAAGGACAAGGACGGAAAGAAGGAAGCAAACGCCGCCGCCTTTTGAGAATCCGCTTGCTGAATCGCCTCTTCCTTAAGCGCGATTCTTTCCGTTCTTTCCACCGCGTATGAGTAAAGTTCGTCTATGCTCAACTCTTGCTCGGGGGAAATGTTCCGAATCTTTTCGGTCGTAACTCCGGTGACTTCCTCCAGACCGGATTCGACAACTCCATCGCCCGTTCGAATCTTCGAATCATCGATACAACCGAAGCCAAACGCCAAGGCCGCAAGAGAAAGGTAAAATAAATTCGTTTTTTTGAAAGTGTTTTTAAAGCCGAATCCCGACCATAAGCTTCCATGCGATAGAGCCGATCTTTTGACTTGCAGCAAAGGCGGATTTATAAATTCTATTTTTATAATATTTTTTCGATTCATTATTTGTTCTACGATTTGTTTAAATCCGAAATCTAAATTACAAAGAACCTATTTTTAGTTTCTATTCCGTCGCTTCTTGCAATATCATTTCACAGATATTCGTCTATGGAAAGAAATCCGTTCAACTTTTGGGCTCTCTAGGAAATTTAATATCCGGTTCTCTAAGGATCCGTGTCGCAAATCGTTTGGAGGAACTCATCGTTTTTCCTTTTCTCCGAGGTAATACGCCGCGGGAACGACCAAAAGCGTAATCAAAGTGGAAAGGGTCATTCCTCCCAAAATCGTCACCGCCATTGGGATTCTCGTTTCCGCCCCGGGGCCGAGAGCCAAAGCGGGAGGAATCGCAGCCGCAATCGAACTGAAAGAAGTCATAAGCACCGGTCTTAAACGGATCGGGCAGCCTTCTTTGACGGATTCTCGAATGCTTTTTCCAGTCGATCGAATGTGGTTTACAAACTCCACAAGAAGAATCGAATTCTTTTTTACCAAACCCAAAAGGAGAATGAGCCCGATAAAGCTGTACATATTGAACGACTGGCCGAACAGATAAAGAGAGACTAACGCTCCTGTAAAACTAAAAGGCATTGCGAGAAGAATATAAAGCGGTTGTTTTAAACTGTTGAACTGACTAGCAAGAATCATATAAGAAAGAAGAATTCCGAACGTCAAAGCAAGCGTAAGACTTTCGCCTGATTCTTTAGCGGTTTTGGCCGAACCAGTAATTGAAACGGAATAACCGTCTGGAAGAATCTCTCTGGCAATCTCAAGCGCCTTCTCCGTCGATACAGTCTGACCTAAGGCGGGAGCGGGATTTCCAAAAACACGAATTGCTCTTTCCCGATTGATCCGAGTGATCGTTTTAAGCGCTTCCTTTTCTTGAATGCTCACAATTTCTTTGAGTTTGACGAATTCGCCGAAGGTGTTTCGAACACCGATGTCTGGAATGACCGCTATCGTTTCTCCCTGATCCTTTCGGATTTTTACTCTTACGTCGTAACTTCTTCCGTTTTCTGTAAAACGACTTACATTCTTTCCGCCCATCAATGTTCCAACCGTGTTTCCAACGTTCGCCATACTCACGCCTCGGAGTGCGGCTGCTTCTCGATTGGTGATAAGTCTGAGTTCTTTTTGTCCGGCGACGTAATCCGTATCCACGTCTAAAACGGCCTTGCTTTCCTTGAGCTTATCCAAGATCTGAACCGAAAGAGCGGATAACGTTTTCCAATCTGGGCCGGTTAACACGAGTTCGACGGGATAACCTCTCCCCGCGGAAAATCCTCTCTGGGAAAGATCCTGCATAGAGAAGGTCGCTTCGGGCACGAGTTCCTTTAAATCTTTTCTCAAAATTCCGAAAAGCGCCGACTGAGTGAACTCTTTTCCGGTCTTAGGATTTTTCGGTCTGTGTCCCATTTCCTTCATCGTGACAAAGAACATTCCCGTGTTCGCTTCGGTTCCTCCGAATCCTCCCACGTTGGATATGTATTTTTCGATTTCCTTTCGGTTGATCAAATACAGTTCCACTTTTTTCATCATTTCATCCGTTCTCTGCAAAGAAGAACCCAATGGTAATCTGGCTCGAACGATAAAACGACCCATATCCTGAGGCGGAATAAATTCTTTTTTCAGAAGGAAAAAAAATCCGAGAGACAAAATAAACAATGCGGTCGATCCGAATACGACCCAACGCGGATATTTTAATACGAAATCGATCGAACGCGCGTACAAGTCAGCGCTGTAATCGAGAAATCGTTCGATCGTCGGATCCATCCTTTTAAAAACTGAAATTCTCGAAATCCAACGATTCCAAGATTCGCGCGCATCGACCGAAAAAACCGAGGAAAGGCGGGACTTCTCCTTTTTAATTTCTCCGTACAAGGAAACACGCATCGGTGTAAAACTCAACGCTTCAAATAGAGAAAGTAAAACGGCGACGGAAATCGTAACTCCGAATTCCAAAAAGTATCTTCCGATGATTCCTTTCATAAAAGCCACCGGAAGAAAGATCGCAACGACGGCTAACGTAGCCGCCAAAGCCGCAAATCGAATTTCCAAAGCTCCTTCCAATGCGGCTTTAAACCAGGACTTTCCCATCTCACGATGTCTCGTAATATTTTCCAAAACCATGATCGCGTCATCTACGACGATCCCAGTCGCAAGAGACAAACCTAACATCGTAAAGGTGTTGATCGTAAAACCCGCAAAGTATAAAAATAAAAACGTTCCGATCACCGAAGTCGGAATTGCAAGAAGAACGTTTCCGGTACTTTTCCAATTTCCCAAAAACAACCTACACACAAAACCGGTGAGAATTGCGGAAAAGATCAGAGTGAATTCGAGCTCGTTTACGCTGTCTCTGATATAACCCGTGTTATCGTTCGAAATCGTAAGATCGTAACCTTTCGGAAGCCTCGGCTTTAATTCTTTAACCTTCGCTTTAACAAGATCTCCGACTTGAACCGCGTTGGCTCCTTTGAGTTTTTTGATTCCAATCGCAACCGCAGAAATTCCGTTAAACCGGGAAATTCTTCTGATCTCGCCTAACCCGTCTTCGACGGTCGCAATATCTTTGAGTCGAATCGATCTAAAAAGAGGAGAACCGCTTCTTGAATTTAAAAATATGTTTCCAAATTGTTCCGCAGTGGGAACCTCCCCCACCGCTCGAAGACTGATTTCATTCGTTCTGTTTTCCAATCTTCCCGAAGGAACTTCCAAGTTCTGTTCCTTCAGCGTGTTGACAATATCGTCCACGGCGATTTCGTTTCTGGAAAGTTTGAGCGGATCCAAATAGACGTTGATCGTTCGATCGACGTAACCTCCGAGGATGATTTCGCCCACTCCCGAAATTTCCTGAAACTTATCTTTCAGAAAATCCTTCACGAAAAGCATCTTTTCCTTTTCGGTCCTATCGACCGCGGTCACGGAAACCCAGATGATCGGAACATCGTCCGGATTGGATTTTGTAATCACCGCCGGGTCCAATTCTTCCGGAAGTTTATTGGAAACCTGAGCTAGTTTTGTCTGAATCTCTTGAACCGCAACATCCACGTTTCGACTGAGTTCCAACTCTACGGTTATAGTTGCGGAACCGTCCGAAGAAATCGAACGAATCTCGGTAACTCCTTCGACAGCCATTAGGGCTTCTTCAATCGGATCGACTACGTCGGTTTCCATAACTTGGGCGTTGGCGCCGACGAGTGTAAGCGAGACGTTGACTACAGGAAAATCAACGTCGGGCATTTGAGAAACGCCCATTCTGGAAAATCCGACCGATCCAAAAATAATAATCGCGGCCATCATCATCCAAGAGAAAATCGGGTTTTGTATCGATACAGTGGAGAGCAAGAAAGACCTCTTCGGAATTTAACAAAAACAAAAGTTCGAAAGCGAACTTTGAATATCAATTCGACCTGATTTTTTGATTTCGGGTCCTATTTTTTATCCTGCGAATCTATTATAATTAATTCTCAACTCCCCTTGACAGGAAAAACAGCACGATCTCATTCTGGAAGATATGGAACAACTCAGCTCCAGAGAACGATTGATACAGACCACAGCGCAACTTTTGCAAGAGAAAGGTTATCACGGAACCGGGTTGAAGGACATTCTTAAATTAAGCGGAACTCCGAGCGGTTCGCTTTATCATCATTTTCCCGATGGAAAGGAAGAATTAACTGCGGCCGCAATTCAGAGCGCGGGAGAACGTCTCGAAAAACAAATCGAAGCCACCATTGAAAATCATCCCGATCTTCATAGGGCTTTGCAAGAATTTACGAATCATCTCTCGCAGGAACTAATCGACTCCGGTTTTCAAAAAGGTTGTCCTATTGCAACCGTGGTTTTGGAAATAGCAGCCGAAAACGATCGAATCCAAAAGGTTTGCTCGAGTATATATCTCAAATGGCAAAATTTATTGAGCTCCTCTTTACAAAGATCGGAAATGAAAGAAGATCAGGTGAAATCTGTTTCGATTCTTCTTTTGGCAGTCATAGAAGGGGCTTTGATATTATGTCGTGCTCACCATAGCATAGAACCTTTGGAAATCGTTAGAAAACAATTGGAAAGTATTTTGAGCGTCCTAATTCCTGCTTAAGGGAATGTAATTGACCGCTTTTATCTTTCGATAAAATCAGTAGATCGATCTATTTACTTCTAGGGAGCAAAGAATGAATATTTTTATCACAGGAGCTTCCGGTTTTGTAGGGGAAGCGGCGACCCGAATTTTATCTAAAAAACATACCGTTAAAGCGATGTCCCGATCGGAAAAAGCCGACGCCATTATTTCCATGGTAGGAGGAAAGCCGGTTCGCTGTGAACTCAATTCCGTGGATTCAAATTCTTTGAAAGGAATCGACGTAGTCATTCACAGCGCGGCTTATGTGGAACAATGGGGGCCGTTTCAGGATTTTTGGAAGGTCAACGTGGACGGAACCGCTCAACTTCTGGAGGCGTCTCGCAAAGCGGGAGTCAAACGATTCATCTTTATTGGAACCGAAGCCGCCCTATTTTACGGACAACCGATGATCGACATTGATGAGTCGTATCCTTATCCGAAAAATTCTCCCTTTCCCTATTCAAAGACCAAAGCCGAAGCAGAAAAGCTCGTATTAAAAGCGAATTCTTCTGAAATGCAAACTATTTCCATCCGTCCTCGTTTCATTTGGGGACCAGGTGATAAAACAGTTCTCCCGGTTCTTTTAAAGATGATCGCCGATGGGAATTTTTCTTGGATCGACGGCGGCAAGGCTCTTACCAATACGACTCACATTTATAATCTGATTCATTCGATCGAACTCGCTCTTACAAAAGGCCAGGGCGGTAAGGCTTATTTTGTCACCGACGACGAAGTATTCAATTTTCGTAATTTTTTAGAATCTCTTCTCGCGACTCAGAAGGTAGCGGCTCCGAATCGTTCTATCCCGGGTTGGCTTGCTCGTTTTTTAGCGAGAATTTTAGAAAGAGTTTGGAAACTTTTTAGAATCAAAAACGAACCTCCTTTGACTCGTTTTAGCGCGAGCATCATGTCCCGAGATTGTACAATCAAAATCGATAATGCCAAAAAAGATTTGGGTTATTCTCCCCTACTGACGGTTCGCCAGGGTCTTGCGGAAATGCCGGTTCTTGGTTCTTAAATCCTAGGAATTTTTCCGTTTTTGATATCGGAATTCGAAAGCCAAAGATCTGTTCCAAATCAAAATAGGATTTTTCTTGTACTTTTTTGATCCTCCCAAAACACTGCACTTTACAAGGCATTGAAAAAGGTCTTTACGAAATCGAATCCAAATATAAAATGCGACATAATAAAATTATAAGAGCCCAAGTTGGATATGAGTAGCATCGAAACTGAAATTTCGGAAAAAAATCTTAAGAAAAAGACAGAAATCGAATTTCACAAACCTACTCTATCCAGAGAGGATTTGAAGACAGTTCTTGAATGCCTAGTTGAAGACCATCTCACAACCGGAAACGTGACGATACGTTTCGAAAAAGCGTTCGCTTCCACCTTTCGTTATAAACAAGTCATTTCCAGCAACAACCTCGCCTCTGCCTATCATCTTGTCCTTCTCGCACTTGATATCCAAGCAGGTGACAAAGTGGCCCTCTCCACCTTTGCGCCCGTTTCCGCACTAGATGCGATTTTTCTCTTAAAAGCAATTCCAGTCGTAATCGATTTGGATAAAAATTCTTTTCATTTGAGTCCGGAAGGACTTACAAAAGCGCTCCAAGACTCTTCCGTGAAAGCGGTTGTTTTGGATCATTCTTTCGGGTCCATTGTAGACGCAAAACGTTACGATTTTCAGGAAATTCCGGTCATAGAAGATATTTCCGAAGTTTTAGGCGCTCAAAGCGCAACATTCACTCCGGGAAAACAGGGCAATATCGCTGTTTGCGGACTTTCCGTAGATCAGATGATTACAACCGGAAACGGTGCGATGATTATTACCGACCAAGAATCTTTGGCTAAAAAAATCCGCACAATGAAGGCCGGTAAAGAGCCTTATCAAAGAAAAGAAGGACAACCTAAATTAGATTATAATCTCATCGACTACCAAGCCGCTCTCGGAATCGAACAGCTTTCCAAAATCGGAATCATCTTAGAAAGAAAAAGAAAGATCGCACAAGTTTATCTTCAGTCTATTTCGGGAAGTTCGGTAAAAACTTGGTATGGCGATCCGAATTTGGATACGTTTAACCGTTTTATCATTCTTGCGCCGGGAAGTTACGAACAGGTTGAAAGATACTTTCGTTCCCTACAGATTGGAACCCAAAAAGTGGCAGAAGAACCGATTCATCATATTTTGGAACTTCCAAATTCGGATTTCCCAAATGGGGAAAAACTCTTTCAAAGAGGTCACTGCATTCCAATTTATCCCAACCTGACAAAAGATAATATCCAAAGAATCTCTCAGGCGATCCGTAGAATTTATTGAACTATTACCCGGGAATCATAGAAGAACAATGGGATTAAATTCCAAAGAGTAAAATTTAGTTTTTTATATCCGGAATTTTCCATCACAAATACCGATTTCAAAAAAATCGAATTCTTTTCAAGTTTGTCTTCCAATAAGCTCGTCTTCAAACTAAACTTAACCCACTTACTAAATTCGCAGATTCAACAAAACATTTTAAAATGCGTTCCGAAAATCCCTTCTCTTCCCGAAGTGCTTGTTTCAAAAATATGATAAATTATTTTTAAGAGACGCTTAAAATTTCCTCACGGAAATTTGATATTGATTTCTTTTTTAAGAAGCTCGACGTTCATTGGTAAGTTATACTGAGGTAGTCCATGAATATCGCCCAGCTTTCGATCAAACGACCTATTTTTATTTGTAGTATCGTTCTTCTGATGCTTCTCACTGGTTGGGTGGCTCTGGGAAGAATGGGAGTGGATCTCTTTCCGGACGTAAACATTCCGATTGTTTCCGTTACCACAATTTACCCGGGAGCGGGTCCCGAAGAAATAGAAGAACTCGTTTCTAAACCTTTAGAGGAAGAACTCTCCTCCATTGCCGGTTTGAAAAAAATTTCTTCCAGAAATCAGGAAGGCGTTTCCGTCGTATTCGGCGAGTTTACGCTTGCAACGGACATCAAATACGCGGAACAACAATTCAGAGATAAAGTTGGGCTCGTAAAACCGAAACTTCCGACCGGAATCAAAGAACCGAAGGTAGTCCGCTTCGATCCGGCGGATCAACCGATCGTTCGACTCGCGCTTTTTGCGGAATTAGATCAGGCAAAACTATACGACATCGCTAAAGAAACGGTAAAATCCAAATTGGAACAAGTTGCGGGCGTCGGTTCAGTTAAGATCGTCGGCGGAACTCGAAGAGAAATCCAAATCGAATTAGATAGAAACAAACTGACTTCTTATCAAATGCCCGCGGTTGTAATTGCAAACCGTCTGAAAACCGCAGGCTTAAACGTTCCGGTCGGAAAATTTGAAGCAGGTGTTAAAGAAACTTCCTATAGAACTCTGGGAAGATACGAATCCTTATCTCAAATTGAAAATACAATCGTTTCCTTCAGCGGTGAAGTTGGAAATGCAGTTCTCATCAAACAATTGGGAATCGTTCGAGACGGAACGGAAGACGAAGAAACGATCGGTTATCTTTGGGCTTCGAAGGAAGGAGCCGTCGAGGAAAAAGTTTCGTTCTTCACCAAGATCGGAAATTTCTTCAAAGGTAAAAAAGAAAATACCGCCGTTGCTAAAGAAACAAAACCTGCTTTGTTCATCGACGTTTACAAACAATCGGGAGCCAATACGGTCGCGGTTGCGGACGAAGTTTTAAAACGAATCGTTAAACTCAACGAAGGAATTCAAAACTTAGACGGAAAACCAAGGATCCGTTTGATTCGCGACGGATCCAGATGGATTCGTTACAACGTCGAGGATGTGACCGAAGCGATCATCATCGGGATTCTTCTCGCTGTCGTTACGGTTTATTTCTTTTTAGGAAACTTCCGTTCTACGATCATTACGGGACTTGCCCTTCCGAACTCCATGCTCGGCGCATTCGTTTTAATGTGGGCGATGGGTTTTACCATCAACGTGATGACTCTTTTAGCTCTTTCCTTGGCGGTAGGACTTCTCATAGACGACGCAATCGTAGTTCGAGAGAATATCTTCCGAAAACTGGAGGAAGGAAAAGGGGTCATGGAAGCGGCCGAAACGGGAACCACGGAGGTAACGTTAGCCGTTATCGGAACGTCTTTAACGGTGATCGCCGTGTTCTTACCCGTAGGGTTTCTTTCCGGTATTGTGGGTCAATTTTTCAAACAGTTCGGCTTAACCGTAGTTTTCGCAATGCTCATTTCTCTCTTCGACGGACTTGCAGTAGCGCCGATGCTTTCCGCCTATTTTGCCGGCAAGATTGATCATCACGCAAAACCGAATAAGGCGGTGGAACTTTTCGATAAATTCCAAACCTGGCTCGAAAGACAGTATGGAAAAGTAATGAAAGTGGCTCTGAAAAGGCCAGGAGTGGTACTTTTGGCCTCTCTCGGAATTTTCATTCTTTCGATTTTATCTTTGAAGCTCGTAAAGAGTACGTTCTTACCCGCAAACGATCAGGGAGAATTTCTAGTTACGTTGGATCTTCCTCCCGGAACGAGTCTTCAAGGAACCAAACAAGCCGCAGATCAAGTTCTCGAAATTTTGAAGAAAATTCCCGAAATGGATATGATCGCGGTTACGATAGGCAAACCGGACGGAGGAGAGCCAAACGCGGGAACTCTCGCAGTTGCATTAGTACATTCTAAAAAACGAAAACGCACTACAACTCAGGTCAAGGACGATATTCGTGAACTTTTAAAACCGTTTGCATACGCAAGGCCAGCAGTATCCGATTATAGCGCGGTCGGAGGTGGAATTCAATATCCGTATCAGCTTGTAATCAAAGGGGAAAATCTGGCTGAGATGGATGCGTATTCCAAAAAGGTCGTAGCGAGATTGAAATCTCTTTCCGATCTGGCGGATATCGATACGGACTACAGAGCGGGAAAACCGGAATATCAAATTCATTTGGACAATTTGAAAATGCAGCTTGTCGGGGTACTGCCCGGCGTTGCAGGTTCCGAACTTCGTTATCAGATTGCGGGAGATCAAGTCAGTAAATTTTACGACAACGGAATCGAATACGAAGTGAAGATGAGGCTTCGTCCCGACCAAAGAAACCTAAAAATGGCCTACGGACAAACCAAAGTGCCGAATATCGCCAATAAACTCATTCCACTTTCCGCAATCAGCGTTGGAAAGGAAGCGGCAGGTCCCTCTCGAATCAACCGGATTGACAGAGCGAGAACGATCGTCATCAATGCGAACTTAGCGCCGGGAGGGGCGGTTCAGGATGCGACCAAGATCACAGATGAAATTTTAAAGAAAGAACTTCCCCCGCCTCCGGGGATTCGATATAATTTCCAAGGGCAATCGGAAGACTTCAAAGAACTTTTGGCAAATATCGTACTTGCGTTCGGACTAGCGCTCGTATTTATCTATCTAGTGCTTGCCTCTCTCTACGAATCGTTTATCACTCCGATCACGATTCTATTTGCAATTCCTCCTGCAATCTCCGGAGCGTTCTTCGCACTCGCATTGACGAACGAGATGCTCAACCTCTTCTCGATGATCGGTTTGATTCTCCTCATGGGACTTGTGGCAAAAAACTCGATTCTTCTTGTAGATTATGCGATGCAAGCAATGAGAGAAGGGGGAAAATCTCGAAACGACGCGATTTACGAAGCGGGGCTCGTTCGACTCAGACCGATTTTAATGACTTCCCTTGCGATGATTATGGGAACGGTTCCGATCGCCCTCGGATTCGGGGAAGCGGCAAAATCCAGAACCGCTATGGGGATTGCGATCATCGGAGGATTGATTCTTTCAACCATCGTAACACTCGTGGTCGTACCTGCGATTTTCGGATTCATCGATCGATTTAGAGAATGGATCGAAAGTAAATTCCGACCGGACTACGATATGAACGCTTCGTTAATTGAACACGAACATTCCTCCAACGGACAAGAGTTCTACAAAAAAGAATGGGCCGTCACTCCGGAAGAAACGAAAGCGGAACTTCCTAAAAAATCAGTTTCCAAAAGATCTAAAAAATAATATTAAAATTCTTGAATGGAAAATTCGCTTGAAGCGAATTTTCCGTCGATTTCAACCGTTTACGAACAAATCGAATCCAAACAACATTTCTTTCCAAAAACTTTGGTCGATCTACGACAAAATGATATTTTTTATGATTAGAATTTGTTCGTAAGAATTACGTAAAATCGCGCCAAAAACGGAAAGAAAAACCAAAGTTGATTTTGAAAAAACAAAATCTGTCACGTTTATTCTCCTAAATAAACAACATTGCCAAATCCCTTTTGAACTTTCTTTAAAAAAGAACTACTATACAAGTCGTTCGACAAATTACGCACAGTTCATTTTAAAAAAATGGAATAAAAAAATTCAATTTTGAAATAAGTCGTAATTTGGAATCAAGTATGACGAGCTTCGGAAAGATATGTTACTTCCTACGAAACATCTAAGAATCGAATTCCTGAAGATCGTTTTATTCTTCTCCGTCCAATGAAAAAAGTATCTCTCAGAAAAAATTAAAATTTGAATCCTAAAATTTCAGTTATCATAGGGGAGACTTTCCCTATCAGATAACTTTTCCATATTGATTTGTGAATTTTTTTCGAGATACATCTTATAGCTCGAAATTAGGGGAAGATTTTTGTAAAAAATAGAAAGCTCTAAACAATTCAGCGGAGCCACTTGAATCCGACCAAAGAATAAAAAGACTGGCGGAATCCTCATATTTTTCAAGACATCAGCAAGCAAATCGAGTTATCCGAACAACGGGGGAAACTAAAAAGCACTGATGGAAAACACGCAAAACGCAATTTGGTCCGTGGACAAAAATTACAGAATTCTAACGACAAATCGTCTTTTCCGAGAATTCATATTCAATACATATAAAATAGATCTGAAAGTAGGAAACAACGCTTTAGAGCAATTCGGGCTCGATACCTCCGCCACTTGGAAGGATATCTACGATTCCACTTTCGACGGAGTTCCCGTTCGAAAAGAGTGGGAGATTTTGAATCAAGAGGGAAATTTAATTTATTATGAAATTCTAACTTCCCCCATTTACAGTTCAACTGGAAACTCTCGAATATCCTATCCGAAAGATCAGGCATCTCTTTCCGATTTCTTATGCGACGAAGGATCAAAAAATGTGGGAGAGATCCTCGGAGCGACGCTTTACATTCGAGATATCACCGAAAAAAAGGTATTAGAACAAAAAACCGCAAATCTCATCAAAAGTAAGAACCGGTTGTTGACGACGGTAGTGCATGATCTTAAAAATCCGATTAACGGAATTCTGGGTCTAATCGAACTTTTAAAAGAACAAACTGATAATCAAAACAGTACGGGACTTCTCAACATGATATCTCGAGCAGCCAATAAATCTTTAAACATCATACAAGATCTGTTACAGATTGCGGAGATGGAAAATGAAAATTTCAAACTTAAGACGGAAAAAACGAATCTAAACTATCTTATTGAATCTCTCGTAAAACAAAATTGCTCTGAAGCCGAAAGTAGAAAGATCAAACTTTACGCAAGACAGGAAATCGATCCGCTCCCGGTAAAGATCGAACTGTTGAAATTCCAAAGAGTTTTGGAAAACCTAATTTCCAATTCATTAAAGTTCACGAAAGAAGGCGGAGAAATCCTCATTCATTCTTACGCTCAAAATAAAAAAGCGATGATAATAGTGAAAGACACGGGAATCGGGATTCCTTACGGCCTTCAGTCTTCAATCTTCGATCAGTTCACAAAAGCCAGAAGACAAGGACTTAAAGGGGAAGAAACTACAGGGCTTGGAATGTTCATCGTCAAAGTCATCGTGGAACTTCACAAAGGAAAAATCAGTTTAGAAAGCGAAGAAGGACTCGGAACTAAATTCATTGTAGAAATTCCATTGGACGTTTGAATTAATAGTTTAAACCCCAAACCATTTATTTCTTTTTGTGGAAGGAATTAAATTTGATCTAAAAATATCAAACATCCATTTTGGAAATCAAGAAAACCAACGGATTCCAAATCCGGTGAAATCGAGAGAAATCGTATGAAACTTGCAAAAGAAATAATTACTTCTAAGGATTCAAAAATCGGAGTGATGAAGTTAGTGCCGGAGGGACCGATGACACTAACACTTCCGTTAATACACGAGATGGGTAACATTCTAGGAGAATTCGCCGTAGATCAGGATATCCGAGCAGGAATCATTTCTGGGCCCGACGGAGATTTTTGTCTCGGGCTCGATCCGGACGCAATTCTCAACTCTTCTACCGACGAAATTGCGAAGATAATGGCTGGGATTTTTGAAATGTTCGGATCGCTCATTAGCTTTCCAAAACCTTTAATCGCGGAAGTCGGCGGAAACGCCGTCGGAGGTGGGGCGATTATCGTGTACACATGTGATTACAGATATATGGTGGATGGAAAAGGAAGAATCGGATTCGCAGAACCTCTGGTCGGCTTGCCCATCACAAGAACGTTGGTCCTTAGGATGAGACAGGTTATGGTACCTTCCTCCGTATCCGAAGCCGCAATGGAAGGCGCACTTTACAAACCGACGGATGCGGTTCAAAACGGATTGTTAAGCGAAGTAGGAATTTCTTTGGAAGAACTGAGAAAAAAATCGCTGAGTAAAATCAACGTCCTTAACCGAATTCCCGCGTCGGCAATGGTCGAAACAAAAAGAACTTTGAACAAAGAAGCCTTAGAAGCGGCAAAAGCCGCACCGAAAGAACTCGCGGAACTTTTTAAAAAACAACCCGCGATGATCAAAAATCTTCTGGAGGCGATGAAAGCTAACAAAGAAAAAAGAAGGCCTTCGCTGACTCATGAAGCAAATTACACATAAACAGATCATAAAAATTGAAAACTCAAAGAGTAAGCTATACGATCGATAAACTACGCTCAAAAATGATTTTGAACTCTCACAAATCATTTCGGGCGTTCCCGCTTTAATTTTCCCAAATTGAATATCCGAAAAAAACGCTGGGCCGGGCTTGTTCCAAGTTCCTCGAGAACGACTCATCTCTCGCCGAAGTAATCGATAAGATAAAGTAAAAACGCTCGGAAACGACAACGTTGTGTGCCTTTCACATCAGAGAGTCCGTGCTAAGAGGCCGTCTTAAAACCTTAAAAGACATCTCTAAACGATCCGGCAAGTTTCTAAAAAACGTGGGAGTTCCCACGGTGCGTCGTATTGACGGTTTTTCCTGTCGTTTAAAATTGTAGTAGTTCCTATATTTTGAAGTTTTGATACGGGTTCTAGGTTCAGCGAACGAAGTGAGTCATAGACAACCCCACAAATTAAGAAGGTTTTTGGGATAATAAGGATCAAAAACTGATATTTTTCAAGTGTTCCGACAAGAATGAGGCTTTTTACTTGCAAAAGTATGATTTTCTGATAGAGAAAAATCTCCCGAACCTTTCCACCTCCAAACTCAGCGCCTCGCTCTTCAGCAGAGCTCGTCATCCCACCCAAAAATAAGGGTGGGAACTAAGAACCGGTCTCAAAACTCCTTGTACTTTGAGAGTGTAATACTATAATTGTGAAATGGACAAATATTATTCAGAGATTCCCGAGGGACTTTGGAAACAAATAGCCCCTTTGATCCCAAAAGAGAAGTCAAAGCCGAAAGGTGGTCGCAATCGCGTTCCAACAAGAGTCGTAATGGCAGGTATCATCTATCGAATGAAAACAGGCTGTCAGTGGCGTGCAATTCCGAATGACTTTGGATCGGGTCAAACTTGTCACAGAAGATTTCAAGAATGGGAACGAGCGGGAGTATTCAAAAAGATTTATAAATCTATTTTAAAATATTATGATGTGAAGAATAAGATAGCTTGGGATTGGGCTTCGATGGATTCCGCAATGGTCAAGGCTCCCAAAGGGGGAGTTTAACCGGGAAAAATCCTACAGACCGTGCCAAATTGGGAGTTAAACGGCATATTCTTACGGATGGAAACGGAATTCCATTGGCAATTACGTTGAGCGGAGCGAACGTTCATGATAAACGCAATGTAAAAGATACATTGAATTCCATCTTGGTTTTTTCCGGAAGAAAAAGAAAAAAACCAAAACACCTTTGTTTAGATAAAGGTTATGACTTCAAAGATATAGAAGCATTAATCGAAAGAAGAAACATTCGACCTCATATTCGGAAAAAAGGTGAAAAACCTCTCATTGGTAAATACAAAGGAAAACCTAGACGTTGGGTCGTTGAAAGAACAAATAGTTGGCATAATCGATTCAGAGCTATTTTGATTCGCTGGGAAAGAAAAGCAGAAAACTATCTGGCTTCTCTTTATCTTGCAAGCTCAATCATTGTTTTTAACTTTTTTAATAGGTAGTTTTGAGACCGGTTCTAAGTTTCACGGAGGATTTGTCGTAATTCCGACAGATTTACTACTTGGATCCAAGTATTTGTGGGTTGGTTATAAAGTGAGTGAAACCTGAAAAAATCAATATTAGAATTAACGTGAGTTCGGTATAACAAAATGCGAAAGCGATTCTATGTTGTGACCTGGCTGCCGATCCATAGAGAGGCAGCCGCTGAGTTATGCCGATCCATAGAGAGGCAGCCGCTGAGTTATGCCGATCCATAGAGAGGCAGCCGCTGAGTTATGCCGATCCATAGAGAGGCAGCCGCTGAGTTATGCCGATCCATAGAGAGGCAGCCGCTGAGTTATGCCGATCCATAGAGAGGCAGCCGCTGAGTTATGCCGATCCATAGAGAGGCAGCCGCTGAGTTATGCCGATCCATAGAGAGGCAGCCGCTGAGTTATGCCGATCCATAGAGAGGCAGCCGCTGAGTTATGCCGATCCATAGAGAGGCAGCCGCTGAGTTATGCCGATCCATAGAGAGGCAGCCGCTGAGTTATGCCGATCCATAGAGAGGCATTCGCTGAGTGAAACACTTTAGTTAAAGCGCGGTCGCGAGCAATTCGCCCAAACTTTCTTACGCCGAACTCACGTTAAAGTTATTGAAAAATCAATTCTATCCGTTTTTGCTTATTGAAATGAATGTTTGAAGTGGTTTTGCTAATCTGAATCATGGAATTTTTCAACAGCTTTAATATTATTCTCTCAAACAGATTACAGTTTCAATAATTAGAACATTACTTTTTTCTTCTATAAAACTTCAATCCAGACCAAATATCCGAAACGGCGCATACTTTTACGTCCACGATTCCCAATTCCAATCCGATATTACGAACGATATTTTCATTAATATCGGTCGGGACCTTCGAAGAACCCTTGGGCCAGGAAATCCAAATCATCCCCTTTTCACTCAAATGCTCAACCAGTTTCGGAAATCGTTTCCGGAGTTTTTCCGATTCTTTTACAAATACATGCAAATAATCTAATGAATCTTTTAGAGTTTTTGAAATTTCCACATCTGTAAGATGATTCTTAAGTTCTTTTCGAACGTCCTCTGGCAGATCTTCGAAAAACACCTTCATACCGGACTTGAGCCCGAGTTTATCTCCTAAGGATTTATTCGAATACCCGGCCATCTTTTTCCCATCCGATCACTGATGAATATAACCCCAGCTTTCCAAAATCTTACGCACCTCTTGCCCCATAGCGATCTCTTCTTCGGTTTCTTTTCCGCCGGAAAAACCCGTGTGATAGTATAAAAACGGAGTTTCAGAAGAAGCATATCGATACGGATTTTTTCCAAGAGAAACATAATCTGGTTCGGTCAAAAGAATTTCCGTCGCGACATCGGAGCGAATACCCCATTTACCGACGCGATAATACTCTGGTCTTCCATTTTTCAGGATCTGAAGTTTGAAATTTGGGGAAGGATCTACTGTCTTTACCGCAAGTATTTGATCGGAATTGCCTGATTCATTCAAAATCTTTAAAGTAATACTTTTCGAATCCTCCTGTAAGACATTCAAACTCCCTGTAAAATCGTAACGATAAATTCCTCCCTTGGCAAAAAGCCGAATTTCTCTTTCGCAAATTTTTTCACATTTCGGAAGTCTTAAAAAGAAGGCATTTTTATTAAGTTGATTTTCTTTTAATATAGATCTCGCTTCGCTTAACAATTGAAAATCAACAGCAGAGACATTTTGCAATTCTTTCGGATCTTTTTTGAGATCGTAGAGTTCTTCTGACATTTTGTGCGGAATTCCTTCTCTCGTCCTACGGACAAAATCATAACCCGGATATCTTCGTATGTATTTAAAGTCCTTTGTTAGAATGGATTCGGAAAATCTCCCCTCGGTATAAATTATCGGCTCGGACTCCGGTCCTTTTTCACCGAAGATCGCTCCAGAATAATCGTTTCCTTTTAATTTTCCTTCCGGATAAGAAATCTGATTGAGCCCGAGCAACGTCGGCATTAAGGAAAGAAGTGAAACCTGATCTTCGAATTCTTTTTTTTGAATTCGACTCAGAAACGACTTCGGTGGACGAATGATCCAAGGGACTCGAATTTCCTTTTCGTAGTGCGTTTCTCCGTGAGCGTAAACTGTTTCGGCGATAAAATGATGGTGGTAATAATGCGACTTTTCAAGCAATTCTCCATGATCGCTCGTAACTACAATCCAAGAATCTTCGAAAAGCCCCTGTCTTTTTAGTTCCTCGAAAATTTTTCCTAAAAGAGCGTCCGTGTAACGAACCTCTCCCAAATATTTTTGTTGGTATTCGTCCAGTTCTTTCCAAAGCGAAGAATCGGACCGATCTTTTAATTCTTGCAAATATTGTGCGGGAGGTCTGTAACCCCAATGCGGAGTATTCAAGTTTAGATGTAAAAAGAACAGATCTTCTTTGTGTTCTCGAAAGAATGTTTTCGCTCTGGAAACTAATTCTTCCGTATCCAAAGTGTCCTTGCCGACCTGTTGAATTTTATGAAACCCCAAATCAACTCCTACTGAGGTATAGTCCATTAGAAAAACGTTATTCATTATGCTTTCCGTGAAATACCCTTCCGCCCGAAACGCATTCGGTAATGTTAGGGGTTTTTTGGAATAGAAAAGCTTTCTTTGTTGACCGGAAGTGTAAAACCAAGCATTTCCAAGTCCGAGATTGGATGCAATTTCCGACGTAAAAAAGGAAATCATGGATGGTTTGGTCCAATTTCCGTTCGCGATCGTTTTTTTGAAGACGATCGATTCCTTCGATAGTGAATCCAAAATCGGAGTCGTAGGAAACGGAGAACCGCCCGAAGACAAAGAATCCTGCCTAAGCGCATCGATCACGATCAAAATGACGTTCTTTTTTTGAGCATTCTGTTTTTCTAATATAACAGGTGAACCTAAAAATAATCCTGAACCGAAATCCGAATCCCATCGGATTTTAAGAAAGGAATTCGGTTTACAGTTCTTTTTTTCCTGTACATCTTTTCTTTCGAAAAGTTGCCAACTTTTCGGATTCGACTTTTCACTCTTTCCTAAATTGTTATCATTCTGATATTTCAAAAGAACGGAATAATAAGCCCAATTTTCTTTCTGCGACTTTAAGTTTCGCTCGAAGATTTTGGAGTCGTCCAAAAAAAAACGTAAATTTCCTTGGGCGAAAAATCCGTTTGCTCCGTTCGAAAGCAACCCGGCATAAAATTGAAAAAGATTTCCACAAACATCCGAAGACAAATTCTCCAATTTCAGAACACATTCCCCTCCAGACGGAATGAACAGTGAATCTTGTGATTCGTTGATATAAAGAGACTCGTTTGTATAGAAAGTCATCTGAACGTTCTTCCAGCGGTCTTGAGGATTCAGATTAGAATATCTTCCCGGATTTTTTTTCCAATGATAACGGAATTTTTCGATTTCGCGATTCGTATCGCCCTTACAGATAAAATCACCGCCTTTCAGCAGACGGGTCAAATCCCCTTTCACTACGTTTTTGTTCGAACTTGGAATTTGATTACATCCTTCAAAAACAGGAATCGAAAGCGTAAAAATCAAAAACATTCCGCAATGGAAGAATGTTCCGTAGGAAGACATGAGTCCAGGAAAATCGTTTCGCTTTGTGAGACAACAGAAAAGAACCTTCTTACTGGAATGAATTTTTTCCAAATGAAATTTTTTTCTCTTTTCAAAGGACCGTTCGTGCTTATAACACGTTTCGCTATGTCATGGATTAATTCTTACAATTTAGAAGACGATACCTTCGCGGGAAGCGAAGAAACCAAGATTTTCTATCGAACCTACCAACCCAAGGAAGGTAGAAAAGGAAACCGGGTGCTCGTGGTACAGCACGGGATAGGAGAGCACAGCGGACGCTATGAATTCTTAGTGGAAGCTTTCGCAGGAACCGGAACGGTGTTTTATCTTATCGACTCTCGCGGGCACGGACGCTCCGAAGGGAAACGAGGCGTAGTGGATTCTTTTTCGGATTATCTTTCCGACCTGGATAAGCTCATTGAAATCGCAAAGGAAAAAGAAAAAGTTTCCAAAGTTACTCTTCTCGGTCATTCGATGGGGGCCGCTATTTCCACTTTCTATGCAGAAGAAGGAACAAATCAAAGTAACTTGAACGCGCTGATTGTTTCCGCCCTTCCTATAAAAGTAAAATTAGACCTCATGATGAAACTCAAAAAAGGGATCGCGCCTTTGATGGCCGACATTTTTCCGAATCTTACTCTTCCGACCGGTTTGAACGTAAATCACTTAAGTCATGATAAGAGGGTAGTCGACGCTTATGTGAAAGATCCTTTGGTTCATGGAATGGCTTCGACTTATCTCGGAAACATGCTTCTAAACAGCGAAGAACCGATTCTTACCAACGCAGGGAAAATCAAAATTCCGATTTATATCTTTCACGGAAAAGAAGACCAAATCGCCGATTCCGCCGGAAGCGAGGTCTTCTTTGAAGTTGTAGGCTCTTCGGATAAAACTCTTAAAATCTACGAAGGACTTTATCACGAAACGATGAACGAACGTATAGAAGATAGAACCAAGGTTTTAACCGATTTGAAGAAATGGTTTGAATCTCACGCGAACTGACAGACAGAACGTTTGTTCTGTTTTTCTATAAAAAAATCATCGACCGGGACTTCCCCTTTGATAAAATTGAATTCGGTCAAAAGCCTTTTTTAAAAATAAAATTCAGGAATTTTATATGTCAGCAAAAGGAATATCCAAAGACCTGATCGGGACTAAATTGGATCGCTACGAATTTGACGTAGAAAGAGGAAAGATTCGCGAGTTCTGTCAGGCGATTGGGGAAACAAATCCGATCCACTTCGATGTAGAAGCAGCCAAAAAAGCCGGTTATGAAGACACTCCCGCTCCTCCGACGTATCCGACCGTAATTCAATTTTGGGGTTATCCTAAAATTTGGCAGGACATGGAAAATATGGGCGTAGACACTTCTAGAATTCTCCACTTAAAAGAAAAATACACATATCTGAAACCGATCTATCCGGGAAGAGTATCTTCTCAAGGAGAATGCATCAACGTTACAGTCGGTAAAATGGATACGATGACGTTTAAAACCACGGTCAAAAACGCAAAAGGCGAAACGATCGTAGAACAAGAAATGTCCATCTTTATCAGAAAACCGGAGGCATGACAATGAGTAAAATTGATTTTGATAAAATCGAGGTCGGACAGGAACTGACTCCCTTAAAAACGGACGTAATCACTCATGCAAATTTAGTTCGTTACGCAGGCGCATCCGGAGATTTTAATCCGATTCATAATGATCCAGACTTCGCTCGTAAAACGGGGCTGGATGGGACCATCGCACATGGTATGTATGTGATGGCTCAGCTCGGAAGACTTTGTACTTCTTGGGCGGATCAAAAACAAATCAAAGAATTCGGAGTTACATTCAAGAACATGACCAAGCCAGGTCAGAAACTTACCTGCACCGGAAAAGTAAAACGTAAGAAAGAGGAAAACGGTGAAAAACTAATTACCGTCGCAGTCGAGGCTGCCGATGATTCCGGAGAAATAAAATGCTCCGGTGAGATGGTAGTTATTGCTTATTAAACGAACCTAAACTTCTCGAAACCGGGAAATAAAAAAAATTCGAATCCGGTTTCGAGAAGCTTTCCTTGCTCTCTTTTTTCCCAATGCCAAAAAAGAAATTGATATTTTTTTTAAAGATACATCGGTTACCTCATGTTTTATCCTAGTCGCCTTATTCTTTTAATCGTTTTATTTTTGATTTAATGTTCGGCAAATGACCGCGCAAATACGGTCGAAGACCAAAACAATTCGAACGTGATCAGTGAACGAAAAATATCCTATACCGCCGCCTACGTCACGTTAAACGTCGCCGATCTGGACGAATCTAGAAACAAGATCAAACTACTGATCAAAAATTACAAAGGTTTTATAATCCGAAGCAACGAAAAGACTCGGACCTCTAGCTGGGTATTTTATCTCGGATACGAAGCAATCAAATGGCTTTTTATTTGGGAATGATACGAGGGACGAAGAACCCCATAACCTTACCCACAAATACTTGGATCCGAAGATAAATCTGTCGGAATTACGACAAACCTTCTGTGAAACTTAGTTCCCACCCTTATTTTTGGGTGGGGGTGGAGGCGGAAAGACTCGGGAAATTTTTCTCTATCAAAAAATCATACTTCTTGCAAGTAAAAAGTATCATTCTTGTCGGAACACTTGAAAAATATCAGTTTTTTATCCTTATTATACCAAAAGCCCTCTTAATTTGTGGGTAAGGTGATGGAAGAACCCGGACGACTACTTCAGAAAACCTAACTTCTTTTAACCGAATAAGACTCGACGGCTATGACGGTGATATCATCGTAACGTGGATTTTCTCCTCTTGTTAACTCTTCTATTTTAATGAGTTCTCGGATCAAATCGTTTAGTTTGCTTTCTC
Organism: Leptospira weilii; assembly: GCF_006874765.1. Lineage (NCBI taxonomy): Bacteria > Pseudomonadati > Spirochaetota > Leptospiria > Leptospirales > Leptospiraceae > Leptospira > Leptospira weilii. Next base: position 553,684 of record NZ_CP040840.1, on the reverse strand, counting down.
TTCTTTCGTGAAGAGCTTTTGTGATCAGTTCCATATTGTGTTGTTTTGTATTTAAGGAATCTTTCATACGATTTTCGATAAGCCCGTCCGAAAACAATAAAAGCCTCGAACCCGTCGGAAATAGAACGGTTTTAGAAACGATTTCGAGAGATTCAAACAAACCGAGGATCGGGCCGGTTTTTTGAAGTAAGGAAGGAAACTCCCCGGGTGATTGAAGAATTTGGTCAGGGTGTCCGGCGGATGCGTAGGTAAACTCCTCTTTTTTTGTATCTATGTCTCCGATCATACAAGGAAATATACTTTCCAACGAATCGAATTTCTTTAAGAATCTGGAATTCAATTCTTTAAGAATCTGAGCCGGGTTCTCCAGATTTTTCAATTCTTCATACTCCGTTTTCAAAGCCATTGTCATCAAGGAAGCCTGCACTCCATGACCGACCGCATCGGCGATCAACACTCTTACTTTTCCTGGAAGAATTTCGGATATGTCCAAAAAGTCGCCTCCCACTTTTTCAAGCGGCATATATTCGTAATAAAACCGTATTCCGGAAATATCCCGGTCCAAGGGAGTCAAAATCTTCCTCTGGACGTTCTGGGCGATTTCTAACTCCCGATTGATCTGAACAATATTATCGTTTAAAACACGAGTTCGATCCTCGATTTTTTGAACCAACTGCTCCTTCATCTCGAAAAGCTCCAGATTCGAAGTCCTGAGATTGAGAGCCAATTCTCTCGTTTCGGCGAACTTTCTCGATCTTTCGGAAGCGAGAAGAAGCGATTGTAAAAATACGAAAAGAACGAGAGCATAATGTGAGGTTTGAATACTTCCCGTTTTTAAAACTCTCACGTAAAAAAGATCCACAAGAACCGCGATAAAAAGAATTCCGGAGCCGTAGAGAATATACGTGTAATTCCTTTCCTTATCAAAATCGATTTTCAGAATCGCGTAGAACAAATAACAAATCGTAATAAGAATAAAATAATGATAGATTGAAATATTCTGATTATTGAATTGCATGTTACCGAACAAGGTTACAACAGAGAATAAAATCGAAAAAACCACCCCCGCATTGATAAGCTTTCGATTCACATACGGAGGAAATAACGAACTGAAAAACAAAAGAAAAAATGGGACACTCATCGACAAAGTCAGATGATTGAGCTTATTCACCCAAGGCCAAGGAATTTGAGGAAAAAATAACATTAAAATTTTAGAATTTATTAAAGAAGATCTGAGGCAGATCACAAGACTGTACATTCCGAAATAAAGCGGGGACACACTGCTTCTTAAATAAAGATATTGGAATATATGATAAATTCCCATGATTAGGAGACTGCTGAAAGAGAATATATCGAAAAATAGAGTGATCGCTTTCGAAACTCCCGCGGAATCGGAAGGCCCTATGGAAATCGGAAGTAAGACTCCGGGCATCGTGGAGCTGTAGTTCGATGTGAAAATTTCGATTTGTATTTCGTTCTGATCCGCAAAAAATAAAAATTCTTTCGGCTCGACTCTTGAAATCGTAGAATCGGCGTCGATACCGGGTACTCCGCATTCCCCGATAATCTGACCGTTGATTTTAACTCGATACGCGGAAGCAATCGCTCCTAAGGATATGGAAAGAATTTTCTTTTTCCAAACTTCCGGAAGAAAAACCTTAAGTCCGTAGGTCGCATAACCGAATTTCGGATAAGCCCGATAATTTTTGAATTCGTTAGTCCAAGAGCCGGGCACTTCAATAAATCCTTTGGAATGATTTTCATCCGGCTCTTGAAGCCAATTAAATTCCCATTCTCCGTTGAGCTTTGCCATCCCGGAATCGTGGTTTTGTATTCCTCTAAGATCGATTTTACCTTGATAGGCTTTGAATCCGTCTCCCGTCCGCCAAGGAGAAGCAATCATGACAAGAATAATAAGCGCAAACGGACCAACTAAGAAAAAAAATATTTTTGAAAATTGCATTTCGAATTTAAATCCGCTCTGAATTAAAATTGAAATTCAAATCAGGGGCGTCAATTGCATATAACAACTGACGTAAGATTAAAGTTAAAAAAAATACAAAGAGTTTAAGTCATTTTTGTTTTTTTAAAAAATATTATGTGAAAACAAACCAATTATTGTCAAAATATTGGAATTATTTTCACACTAAACAAAATCCAAAGAAATTTACCCTTCTTTGAAAAGAATGAATCGGCTTTTACATCTTTGAATCACAGCGGAAAAACAGAGATCGGTTCTTAGAAGAGACTTCGAAAGTAGCCTGCATTGATATGATTCGATTTTTCGAGTGAGACTATAAGAACTCGGAAAGCGTTCTAAGGATCGCGAGAAAACTCGGGCGTCTCGCTTCATCGGCGCTCGACGGGTTTGGGACGCTCTGTAAATATCTCAGTTTCAAACTTCTGATAAAAATACGACGGCCATTACAAGCCTCAATGACAATCACTATAACTTATTCTTGTTCCGTTTTTTGGGAAAGGATAGTCTCAATAAAAACAAAGGATGAGAAATTAGAATATCTAGGGGTCGTATTCAAAAATACTACTCATCCCTATAAAATAGAATACCGTTCATTTGAGGGCAAATCCCGCTTTTCGCTTTTAGACGCAGAATTTTGGACACTCTATTATGTGGAGATGAGTAACGTTATACAAATCTTAATCACCAAATCGCCGGATGTTATCGATCTACGATCCCAAAAATGGAATTTTCGAGAAAGTCAAAGAACGAATCAAAACAGGAAAAAACCTGTGGAATCTGTTATTGAATTCCTGAAGAACCCGTATGAATTCTTTTTTCGGATTGCGTTTATCAAAACGATCTTGGATTCTTTCTGAGTGGGGAGGATCATCGGACTCCGCAAAACTTTGAACAGTTGTATAATTAAAAAGATAGGATTCGAGATAAAATATGAACAGATTCAATCTCCGCTTAAAAATTCTTTTGAATACCTTCTTTGTTACGATTGAATTATTCTTTTCGATCGTAAATTGCAATAAAAAAGAATCGATCCCCATCTTGGAAATCCGGGATCTTACTGAAAAAGAAAATCTCGTGGAAGCGCTTCAAAAAGCGGAAGAGAACCTGAAGCTCAAGGGGAATACCGCCGAGTTACTTTACATTCGCGGTTGGATTCGTTATCTTCAAAAGAATCAAATCGCGGCTATGAACGATTTCAAAAAATGTCTTGCTCTCGATTCTAAATCCTTGGATTGCAAAAGAGGGCTGGGTCTTATATACGAATCTAACAAAGAATACAAAGAAGCGGCAACCACTTACCAAGAAGCCCTCGTACTCGCAAAGAAAAAAGGACCGGATTTTGAAGCGCTTATTCATGAGAATATCGGAAGCCTTTACCTCAGACAGAATTTGAGAAAAGAAAGTTTAGACGAATTTCAAAACGCGATTTCCCTTTCCGATAAAGGAGATGCGTACTACGGTTTTAGTTTGTGCCTGATCATGGAAGGAAACTGGGAAGAGGCAATTTCTTATTTGGAAAAAGGAGTTTCCAAATCGTTTCGCGCCAAAGCGTTTCAATCCGAATCTCATTTCCTATTATCCAAATTCTATTTTGAAAAGAAAAAAGATCCTGTGAAAGCGGAAGCGGAAATCAAAAAAGCAATCGAGATTTTCCCTCTTCATAAGGAATACTTGGATGCATTACAAATTTATATGGGGGAAAGAATTAAATCTGGTCTTTGATTTTAAATATGATAAAAGCAGTATATAGATTCATTCGTCAACAAGTCATAATTCCGCTTCAAAAATCGCACGCTCCCGTCCAAGAAGTATGTCTAGGCACGTCCATCGGGCTTTTCTGGTCGCTTACGCCTTTGGTAGGAATTCAGATGTATCTCGGATTAATTACCTGGACGCTTTTGAGATTGATCGGAATCCGTTTTTATATGCCGATCTCGATCGCCATGATCTGGATCACAAACCCGGTTACTTTTCCTTTTTTCTATTACATCTTTTACGTCGCAGGGGTCGCCGCATACAACGTATTAGGTTGGAATATGCCCGCTATGAACTTTGCGAGAATTTCGGAAGTCATTAATCATTCCGGCTCCTTGGGATTATACGAAGGTTTGAAATATTGGAGTGCGTTTTTGATAAACGACATGGGGGTGCCTATGTTTTTGGGCAGTTTTTTAATTGGAGTTCCGTCTGCGATCGTCGGTTATCCGCTTACGAAAATTCTTCTCAACGGGTTTCGTAAAAAACAAGCAAAAAAAGAGGGAATCAGTCTGAAAGAATGGGAAGATAAATACGTCCGAAAAGAAACAAACAAACACGTATCGATTTGGAATATTCTAAAAAGTTAATTCAATTTGATCTTCAGTTTTTCGGCTAAATCTTCCAAGCTCAGATTTAAAATTTCAGGATTCAATTCCGCTTCTTTAATCAATCCCACAATTTCCCGATTTAAAGGAGCAGGATGTCCCATCACGTCCGCGAGTTTAACCACTTCCCCGTTCAAAGAATCGATTTCAGTCGATCTTTTTCGAACCAGATCTTCCCACATAGAAGATCGCGCCTCCGGATCGATTTTTACCATGCTCGAAGCGATTTTGAAAAACAGAAAGTCCGGGAGATTCAAAATGGTCGGGGCCAGACTTGGAATCATCCTTCCGGAACGAATCGGCCTAATTTCAGCAAGTCTTAGAATATCAAGGGATTCTTTCATCAGTTTAGAAAGAATTTTTCGATAACCCAGTTTTGATATTTCGGTTTTTAAGGTGAGTCCCGAAAGTGCGTTCAAGGAATTATTCAAATTAAAGATAAGTTTGCCCCAAAGAATTCCATCTATATTTTTATGAGTGTCGGTCGGAAGTCCAGCCCGATTAAAAATCCTCTTTAAAGAACGAGAAGATTTGGAATGCTCGATCACGAGATTTCCGCTCGTACCTCTGTGAAAATGACCCTTCCCTTTGGAAACAACGTTGAAGGGAACCATTCCCGCTAAAACTTCCGCGGGAATACCCTCGAGCCCTTTCTTTAAAATTTCGGCGTTTCGAACTCCGTTTTGAAAACTGACTATGACCGGAATTGAATACGAAATGGAATGTTTGCTTTGCCTTTTTTCAAGAATTCCTTTGAGCTCCCCGACAAGATCTTTGGTATCCTTGGACTTTACGGTAACTAAAAAAACGTCTGCGTCTGAGACACTCGAAAGGGAGGTGGAAAAAGAAATCGAACTGGGAGGGAGAAAAATCTCCTTATTCGTATAATCGGTGATTTTCGCGCCGAAAGTTTTCAGCTCATTCCGGATTCTTTCCCTACCGTAAAGCGTCACTACATTCCCCGCCGCCGACAACCTACAACCAATATATGTTCCGATACTTCCGGAACCTAAAACTGCAAAAGAAAAACTCATGGGAATACGCATCAAATCAGAATTTAAGATTTAATTCTACAACTATTGCAGTTAATCTGGAAAAAAATAAAAAGCTCACCCTTCATAAATAATGTGAGAGTCGTTGCTTTAGCCGAAAAAGCTTCCCTAAGATTACACAAGAAATTTCGCAACTTACAGCTAAGAGGAAAAAGTCCTCAGGTAATGATAACCGCAGTTCCGAGAGAGCTATCCGGATTTCTTTGGGGAGCGATGAATCTAGCGGCTTAAAGGAGTAACTTTAAAGAGAAGTGAAAATTCATCTAATATGAACTCGTTAGAGAAGATGTAAGATAAAGGAGGAATACTTGTCGGTTCAGTGTTGAAGCAAATTTGATGAATTTCAGATTTGAACTTCGTTTTTAGACTAAGAACAGCTCCCGATGTATAGATTATCCTGCGGTATCCAACCCGCGAATATCAGTCTGATCAATCGTCGCGAATGCTTTTCTCTAACGAGTTAATATTGGATGATAAAAAAATGCGAAAAAATATTTACTGCTCCGGTTGGGGGCGCCATATCAGAGCCGGTCCCAAAACGTAGGAACAATTGCAGCGATCCCGATAAGATCGAATGGTTTTGGCACACGCGCTTAAATGAAGAAGTAAATTATCGATTAGCTGAGATACTTTCATTCCTCCTTGAGCTACAAAAATATGAGCAGTTTTATTTAAGTCGTTGTTTTGTCTTTGGCTGAAATACATTAGAGTTGTTGAAAAATTAATTCTCCATTCGCTTCCGTTTCATTGAAATGGACGATTGAAGCAATTTTGTTAAACTTTATCATTGAATTTTTCAACAACTCTATTGACTTTTTTCGAGTGGAAAAATAGAAAATGAACAAAAAGCAAAAGTTAAAACAGTCAAGATAAGAATCTAGTTGTCAATTGCAATGGTAGAACCAAAAGAACTTGTATCATTTAGATAAGTTTACGAAATCTTTGTATTCAAAAATAGGAAAGTTTGTCGTAAACTCTATCCATTTCGATGATCCGGAATCGAAGAATCCAATTGAATTCTAATCCTCTTCGCATTAGAATTGTTCGGGTCCAATCGTTCCGCCTTTTCCAACAACTTAAGAGTCGCTTCCTTTTTATGGGCTAAAAGATAAGATTCTGCAAGATGCACAACGTTATCCAAGAATTCCGGGTCTCTTAATAAAACTCTCTCACCTAACTCAATCGCCTGATGAAAACGTTCGATTTTTTTGTAAATCAAAGAAGCGTTAAATATAATTTCCAGATCTTCCGGAAACTCCGAAATTAACTCCTCAAACAAAGATAAAGCTTCCTCATACTTTCCGGCTTTATAATATACCTTAGCCAGTTCTTTTTTAAAAACGGGAGGCATCGTTTCGCTAGAAATCTTACTTGTTAGGTTTTCGAGGTGATAAATCGTGTCTTCCCAGTTTTCGAGCCGAAGATATTTGAAATACGTTTCGTCCGGAAATTTAAAAGAAAGGTTATGATTGGAAATAGACTCCAAACGAACGGGCTCTTTGAGATAGGATAATTTGACGATACTCAAATCGTCCGTTAGTTCTCCGTAATTTTGGATTCCCTGAACCAGCAAGTCAAGATCGCCTTTGGATTCTTCCACCCTCTTTAAGAATTGAAGTTCGTCTTCGTTGATCACTGGAATCCCTTCCGGACCGACTCCCAATAAAAGATCGTCCCTTCCGTCCGAACCGACAAAAATAGAATCTCCTTTTTCAAGAAAAAAGGTTTTTACTTTCATCTTACTTTCCAAACCGATAATCCCTATTTTACGGAGTTCTAATTTATCCTCAATGAAGGAAGCAACTCCGTTTCTGTAAAGAACCGTCGGAGGATGTTCTGCATTTAGAAAAAACAGGATTCCGGACTTCAAATCCACTAAACCTAATACGACGGAAACCAACATCGAGCCGTCAAAAGCCTCAAAAATATTCTGAAGCTCCAAAAAGCATTCATTGAGCCATAACTCGGGAGGCTGGGAATAATAAGAAGAAACGGTCTTCGTTCTAGACACGAAAGAACGAAATACGACTCCTAAAACTAAGGCTCCACTAGCTCCTTGAATGGATTTTCCCATCGCATCACCGTTTACAAAAACGAGATACTTTCTATCTTTTAAAACGATCTCATCGGCGATAACAATGTCCCCGCCGATTTCTTTTTTCCACTGTTTAAATTCGAATCTTTTTTTTTGACGACTAAAACCTTCCACGACGATGAAATCATTCTGAACGTTATATCGATTTAAAGGATCCAGGATAAGAGAGGTTAAAAAATAATCCCCGTCCTGATGAACCTTAAGCTCCCGAATTTGATTTAACGTATCCTGCAACCGGCTTGTTCTTTCTTTCACTTTTCGATCCAGGTTTAAATTCAATTCCTCCACCTGGTTATGAACTCTCAAAAACCGATTCGCCAAAATGAACACGATTCCGAGTTCGAACGCAAAAAAACCATACTTTAGAAGTCCATAATTTTCTAAACCAGGAATCAACTGCATCGAACCCAAGAGATCTGCGATCGCCGAAGTCAGCAGAATGATAAAACCCGCAATCAAACGAATGGAATCCCGATTCTTTCGAATCAAAGCCCGTATCATGATGAGGAGAGAATACAAAGCAAATACAAAAACGGAAAGTTGCCAAATCTGTAAAAGAAGTAAACAAACAGCCCTACTTGAAAAAGGGATTAAAGACGTAAGTATAAGCGCGAAAAATTGATAGAACCGGGAGACAAAACTCACCTTCGATTCAAAAAACGTATCCAGAAACAAAAGAAAGAAAGCCGTTATGTTGAAAATGACCATATATTCCAACTTCATCTGCAAAAGCGGATCTAAATCGAGCTCGTAGACGGCGTTACTTCTAAGGTAAATATAAACCGAAAAGAACATCGAAAACAATCCGAAGAACAGATCGTAGCTTTGCTTGGGACGTTTAAAATAAAACAAGAAGTGGTAAAATCCGACGAATAGATATAAAAACGACAATATCAGTCTAGGGCGTTCGGACAAAATCGATAGGTTCCGAGATTGCAAATCCACCACAAGAGGCGCGGAATCAAAACTCGCATATACATCCAATTCCTCACCCGGATTCCACGACAAAATTACTCTGATTTCATTGCTACCGATCTTCACTTTATTTTCTGGAATCGGAAGAATTATGTGCCTCTTAAATCCATTCCTAACGATCTTTCCATTTAAAATGAAACCTCCTTCGCCGATTTTTTCTCCGTTAAAGAAAACCTCGTAGACATTGGACAATAAAGGAAAATGAACCGAAAGTCCGTCTAAAGTAAGCTCTTGAACTTCCTGTGCGGAAATTTCAAAAGTTTTCAATAAAGTTAAAGTATAAATTGTATCTTTCGCCAAAGAGAGCGATTGAACCGCCTCTTTTGGAACCGGAAGGGATTTTAATTCTTTCCAGGAAATATCTTCGACCGAAGCGTCTAGATTTCTTCCCGAAACGAGTTTCCAATCCTCTGTGAGATTAATCGGAAACGCAAAAACCGGAGTGGATATAAACAATATGACAAGCCAAAGAAATCGATCGTAAAAAAATTTCCCATTCGGTTTCATAACGTTATTCCACATTTCCCATTCAAAGAATAAATGATAGCGTAACGTATGATTCTTATTTTGCAAGGATTAATAAACGTCTTTCAAACAAGACCCGCTCCGGAAAAATCAGATGGCTCCCTTATTTCCGCACTCAAATCGAACTTCCTCGATACAAGAACCCATTCAGTGGGGCGTTACTTGAGCTTTGTCACCGGATAATTACAGTATTTTCGAAAGTGAAATCACTTCTTCTCGAGTGTAAGCATCAGGTTTTTTTAAAATTTGAATCAATGCTTTAAATTGATTCGTGTCCAAATCGATCGGCTTTTTTTTAAAATAATATCGAGACGCCCGATTCAAACCGTTCATTCCTCTACCCCAATAAACGCAATTGAGGTAATATTCCAAAACTATGTTCTTTCCGAGTTCATCTTCCAACGCGGAAGCGATTTGAATCTCTTTCCATTTTCTAGATAAAGATTTTTCTCTAGATAAAAAAAGCGTTCTGGCCAATTGTTGAGTGATCGTACTCGCACCTCTCATTTTTCGAAAAAATAAGACGGAAGAAATAAACGCAGAATGAATATCCGAAATGGAATATCCTTTGTGGGAATAAAATCTTTTATCCTCTACTTGAACGGTATATAAAATCCATTCTTCGGGAATCTCCGAAAACCGAATCCATTCCAATTCGAGCGGAACCGATTCTTTTTGATCCGGCAAGTAGACCAATCGATCCTGTTGCACCAAAATTTTTCTTTCCGGAAAGAACTGTTCATAAATTAAAACAGATACAAAAAAAATCGGGAGAATTCTCAAAAAAGAAGCGTAAAATAATCCCTTTTTTTTCATAAATTCAGAGTTCGATTTTAGGACTTCGAAGATTTTTGATATATTAGAAAAACTTCATTTTCCAATACTTCAGAAGAAATCAGATCCCATTTTTTTAGATCAAAATTCAAATACTCCTTAGGTCCCCCAGTAATCGAAGGAAGATCCTTTTGCCCGATTAGAAAGGGAACGATTGTGAGATAAATTCTCGAGATAAGTTCCAATCGAAAAAAGGAATCGTTAAGAGAAGGACCGCCTTCCAAAAGAATCTCTCGATAACCCATCTCAGATAGAACCTTAAGAATCTCCAGAGGACTCAAATCGTCTCCGGGAAGAGAAATAATTTCTGCAACAGAACAAAGGTTATTTAGAACAGAAGAATAATTCTCATTCAGACAAAAAATCAACGGAGGTTGTTTAGAAAAACGGAATACTTTTTTATCTTTCGGAAGAGTTCCGGATCTGAGAAGAATCACGGGTCGCGGATCTTTAACGTTTTGAACGTAACGAAGATGAATGACTGGATCGTCGTTGAGAATAGAATTTTTCCCAAGAATCAAAGCGTCCGCCTTGGAACGAATCTCATCCATTCTCTTCTTATCGTTTTTGGAGGAAAGTCCGTACCACCTTTTATCCGGACGAGAAACTTTCCCGTCAAGGGTCATCGCCATATTGATTGATACGTTAGGAAGTGAAGTCATATCCTCGGAACGTTTAGTTCTCGAGCCAAAATTTTACGGATCGAATTTATACAGGTTCCGCAACCGGTAGAAGCGCCGGTATCGTCCATGAGTTTTTCTAAGGTATTGTTTCCGTTTCGAATCGACACTAGAATTTCTTCCTCAGATACTTGATTGCATACACAAACTTTACGAGGACGCATAAGCTGACATAGGTCTACTTGGTTAAAAAAAGAGGAATCCATATTCTTATACTTAATTGGACAATCAAAAAGTGATTTCTCATTCAGATTAGAAACTCTAAAAATCTTATGCAAGAGAAATTTTTTAAGGTTTTCATTTGACACTCGGTTTTCGAAAAAATATATTTCGAAATTTCTAGTTAGAAATAAAAAGGCAACCTATGCAGAATATTAAAAGAGCCCCTTTTCGAGAAATTCTCGGCTGGTGCATGTTCGATTTTGCGAACTCATCTTATACGACCGTCATTATCAGCGTAACATACGGAATCATTTTCAGTCAATTGGTCGTTCCCTCCTCCTCAAACCAAGAAAATCCGTTTGAATACGGGAATCTCCTCTGGTCGATCGCTCTCGCAATTTCTTACCTTCTCGTGGTCATAACGGGACCCGTTTTTGGGGCAATTACCGATTATTCCGCGCGTAAAAAGCAGTTCTTATTTTACAGCTATATCTTTTGCATTATTTCAACGGGCGCTCTCTGGTTCGTAATTACTCCCGGGCAGTATCTATTGGCCTTCATTCTTATTGTCTGTTCCAATTTCTTTTTTGCCTCCGGAGAAAACTTTGCTTCCAGTTTTCTTCCCTATTTAGGACCGAAAGAAGATCTGGGCAAAATCTCAGGTTACGCTTGGGGAATCGGATACTTCGGCGGAATCGCTGCCGTAGCATTAGTCAATACTTTGGGTCCTAAGACTATGGCAAATTTCAATAGCCTTCGTTTGGTCGGTCCCTATACCGCATTCTTCTTTTTGTTTGCGGGAGTTCCCACCTTTCTTCTTTTGAGAGAATACACGGCAGGAAAAGAAAAGCCGGAAGGACTTTCCTATCTCAAAATCGGAATCGAAAGAGTGACTTCCACAATGAAAGAAATTCACAAGTTCCGCGATATGGCCTTATATCTTGTGTCTCTGTTTTTTGCGATGGCTGCGCTTGGAATCGTAATCAGTTTCGCTTTTATTTACGGCGCGCAGGAGATCAAAACGGAAGAAAAACACGAGATCGCAATGTTTCTATTGATCCAGCTTTTTGCCGCAATCGGAGCGATCGTATTCGGCTACATTCAAGATAAAATCGGTGCGAAGAAAACCTTCAATATTACGCTTTTATTATGGATCATCTGCTTGTTACTAATCTATTGGGTGAAAGACTTAACCGCGTTTTTGGTCGAAATCGGGATTCCGACAACGCAACAATGGGTGTTCGTAGGAACAACTGTATTTGCCGGAACCGGACTCGGAGCCACACAATCCGCAAGCCGCGCGATCATAGGTCTTTTTGCTCCGGAATCCAAATCGGGAGAATTTTTCGGTCTCTGGGGCTTATCCGGAAAGATAGCGGGAGCGTTCGGTCTCGTTGCAGTCGGGGGATTGCAAGTTCTCTTCGATTTAAGAAATTCCTTTTTGGTGGTTTCCGTTTTTTTTATCGTCTCTCTTCTCATCAACTTTCTCGTAGATGAGAAGAGAGGAATTCAAGCTGCTATCGATTATCAGGAAACGTAATCGTATCTCGGTTCAATTTAAAATTTAAACTTGTACCCGAAAGCTGGTTCCAAACCTTGGAATGTGGGAATTCCTATAAGAATTTAACAGCGAAAAAGACCGTTCGAAAATCATAAATAACGTGAGTTCGGCGGTTGAAAATGAGAGAAAATTTTCTAAAAGTAGGAGTCCCTACTTTTAGAATTTGTTCGTAAAATTGCGATTTGTTCTAACGCTTCTCACGAAAAAATAATCCCGTACTCGGCCGTAACGCCTTTCACTCAGATCAAAACGTTCAGGTGAACTTATGACAATTTTATCCAGCGCTTCACACTATGAATTTTTTGCGAGGCGCATTAGTTCCCACATTTTAAGAATAGATTTATAAAGTTCAAATTCCAACTTCCCATAGAAAAATGAATCATGGGTTTCTTACGCAAAACCCACGTTAAATATCATCTCTATTTTTACTTTAGTTTTGAATCCGCCCCAAAACCATTCGATCTTATCAGAATCTCCGCGGATCGCTGGAATTGTTCCTACGTTTCGGACGGACTCTTTTATGTACTTATTTATAGAAAAAGATAAGAGTTTAAGATTATTTTCAATCCTACTTTACTTCATAGAAGTAAAGTAACTTGCTTTTTTCCGGAATTACGCTATCCTTTCGTAAAGGCAAAGGATCGGAATGGCTTTTCAAATCGAGGACGAGTTCGAATCACATCAGAGTCAGCGTAAATTAGCCTTATCTACGATCGACGAGTTGACTCAAACAAAATTGGATCTATTGGAAGCTGGAAAAGAAGTTCCAAGATTTATCAACCTCGCAATTTCCTATCTCAATAAGAAATATCTCACCGAAGAGAAAGTCATCAGCGACTTTCTAATCAAAAAGTAATCTCAGATCGACTTCCCCTCTTTTCCCGATTCTCGAATTAACAACTTCATCTAAAACGTCTACTTAACTTTACTCATCTTTACAGAATAGAATGTCCAAAATTCTGCGTTTATCTAACGCGATTTCGGTATAACAAATGCGAAAACGATTCTATGTTTCGACCTGAATGCCGATCCATAGAGAGGCATTCGCTGAGTTAACGCGACCCATAGGAGGAAGTCGTCGTATTTTAGTTTCTTATTCGCCCAAACTTTTTTAGGCCGAACTCACGTTAAATTAGTATTTTTTAACGAATAGATTCCAAATAAAAAAACGAAAATCAATGAAACTCAAGCATCTTGGAAATCATGATTTTTTGATCCAACTCCATCGCGTGGAGTTTAAGAGCTACCATCTTATCCACTTTTCTCAAATATCTTTTGTATTGAAGAATGATCTGTCTTTGTTTATTATAAGGAAGAGGATTCGCAGCATCGTGCAATTTTGTGATCACGCTCGCCGGAACGGGTTGAATCGGATTATCGGGCCAAAGGAAATCCGTGTCATGGCTAGAAAAGAACTCCAAAAGAATTTCACTATTGTTGTTCGGAGTTCTTTTTCCATCTCCTAAAAAAGTCGGTCCTTTGGGAGAATTATTAATCAGACGTCTCATCTCTCGTATAAAAACTTCCCCTTTTGCGTTCGTTCTTTTAAACTGAAGAATGATTTTGTCCAAGGATTGTCCGTCCGTTCCCGGATAAATATAAATTTTAGATTGATAGAGATACGTTTTGGGATAATCGGCAAATGATTGACCGAGACCCAAATCAAGTTCAAGATATTGTTTATTCTCTTTATCCTGGAATAAAAACTTTACGGCTTCGCGAGGTTCGTCCTCGATATAACGAAGGGCTTTTTTATAGGTTTCGTTTCCAAGAAGATTATTGATCCTTAGGATATTCCCGGCAATTGACGAGTGAAGATTATCCACTTCGATATCCGTAAAACCGCCTTTACGCACGGTTTCGATCTGCTTTATTTCTTCCTTTTCTTCCAGAGTTAGTACCTTTGGCGCGGCTCCCAAACCTGCGATGGAAAGAATTACCAGAAATGATAAAATACGGATGTTCATAGGTTTACTCTTATCCAAATTATCGAAATTCTGATCCCCCATTCTTGATTTTACAAACCAAAAATTTCAGGAGATTATGACTCGTTATTGCAGATTCAACGGATTTTTTGAGGAAGAGTTAAGGTCCGAAAATATCGCTCCGGAAAAACTGGACTTAAAAAACCGATCTTTGGAAAATCTATTTTTTTTCTTCCAATCGATTTATGACACATCAACGACGTTTTTTTTAAGCGAACCTCCCGATCCAAATTGGATCCGATTTTGGGAAAAAAGAGGAATTCGATTTTGCAAGTCTCAATTCTTAAAAAGGAACTCTAACAAAAATCTTCAATCTTTACCGATCGATTCGATCCGAACTTGGGAAGAATGGGGTTCGATTTCCGATCTGAATGATTCGGGTGAAATTCTTTATTCTCCTCAAAAAGCGGAACTTTCCAAAAGACTAAATTCCAAAATCCTTTTGACCCGTTGGAAATCGGAACGGGGTTTTCAAGATATTCCCGCCGTGATTTTGGAAAAACCTCCTTACCTTTCCATGTTAATCTCGGAACTAGAACCGGATAAAATTGTCCTCAAACCGGAGTTTAGTTTTTCAGGGAGACATAAAATTCTTAAATTCTCTTCCATTGCTTCGGAGAATTGGGAAGAGCTTGATTCAAAGAAAGTTTTTTCTTGGTTTCCCTGTGTCGCGGAACCTTGGGTTCTAAGAACGTATGACTTTTCAGGTCTTTATGATTTTTCCCACGGAGTTTCCGCCTTTTGCGGAAGTACGATCCAAATCTGCGACCAAAAAGGAAAGTACAACGGCGCTTATCTTCCTTCGAAAAAAGAATCCGAACTTTTCTTTTCTCTTCTTGAGCCAGTCGTGAAAGAACTATCCAAAAGTTTTTCTCCCGAGTATGAAGGCCCAGTTTCACTCGACGGCTTTGAGTTCTATTCTCAAAATACGAAAAAAATACAAAGAATCAGCGAAACGAACCATAGATGGTCTATGGGAAGAATTTTGCTCGAACTTTCAAAATCCATCATCCTCAAAGAAAAAAGAAAGGAATTCGGTAAGAATCTTTCTATTCTTCCTTTACAACTGAAAGAAACAATTCCGGAATATTCGGAATGGATTTCAGACTGGGGTAAAACAAGAGGAATTGAAATTCTCCCTTTGACTCCGGATCGATTTGCATCTGGAAAACCTTATGGAATTTCTTGGATCCTTTTGAGCTTTTTAGAAAATTCTCAAGAAACGATGCAAAGGAGAATTGAAAAGTTTTATTACGAGTGGAGGAAGCGGATTCTCCGCTGAAATGTACTTGAGGCTTTTTTAGACCTTGCCAAGATGTCCTTTAAGGTTGCGGTTTTACCCGCCCGGAAACCATCCGCAATTTCTGCGGTTCACATTCAGGATAAAAAATGGAACTGTTTTTAAACTACGCTCTTTACATAATCGTTAGCATCGGGTTTCTGATTCCCTTTACCGGGTTTGTAATCGGAGCCGGAGCAATCGTCAACGCGACTCTCGCGGGGTTTACTATTAACTTTCTTTCCCAAGTTTTAGAAGAAAATAAACTCCAAGACTTCATCGCAAGAAATAAGGATAATAAATTTGGAAAAGCTCTTCAAGACGCAATTTTAAAAGGCCAGGAAAAGTTAAAAGGCGCTGCGACGCCTCCTGCTCATGCGGAAGAAAGTCATGGCTCACACCACATCATTTCGGTTAAAACCTATTCTATAATTTTTGCTACTTTGATTTTCTTCACTTTCGTTACTGTGTGGGTTGCCGGAATCGACTTCGGAGCTATGAACGTAATTATTGCGATGGCCGTAGCAACCGCAAAGGCTTCTTTGGTCCTCGGTTATTTTATGCACCTTAAATACGATACAATCATGAACCGAGTAATTTTCGGTTCCGGTTTTTTCTTTCTTCTCCTCCTCTTCGGATTTTCCGCCGCGGATATTTTTACAAGATTTAAGGTCTTACTTTCTTTCGCGTTTTAATCGATAAACCGATTCATTTTTGAAAATCCGAAAAGCCGATCTTTAAGGTCGGCTTTTTTTACTCTTTCGAATATATTTCAAAATCCGAAGAAACAACTACCGACAAACTCCTCCCTTATTTCAGTGAATTGGAATAAATTGGTTGACTCGCTATTTCCACCGAAGAAGTTCTTTTTCATTTTCTGGGAGCATTATCGTATGAAGCAAAATTTAATTCGTATTGTCTCGATATCCTTTATCTTAGCACTTGCCATACTGAATTGTAAAAAGGAACACGTACAGAATCCAAACGCGAAAATAGTCGAAATTCCATCTCTCGGGCTCGGACTCGATTACGAAAATTGGAATTTTAGCGACGATCCAAAACTCATAAACCAAGCCGAACAAATGGCGTCAAACTCAGATAACTCAACCACAATTAAAAAAGCTTTAGAAGTTGTAGGAATCAACTTTTTTCTTTTTGAATATCCCCAAGGAAGTCCGGAAGTGAGAACATTCAATACGAATATCAATTATACGATGGAAGATCTTTCTAAACAACCGAGAGAGTTTACGTTAGACGATTACATTGCCGCAATCACTGGTCTTTATCCTTCCGTGTTTCAAAAATACGAAATGACCAATCCTCCCAAAAAATCAAAAATTCACGGTATAGAAAGCGCGCTTTTAGAAAGCAGATTCGAACAACCGGTCGACGGTAAAAATCTGAAACTTCACAACTATCAAAGAATTTTTATCGTGAACCAAAAAGCTCACGTCTTTACCGGAACTTTTTTGGAAACAGACATACAATCCAAAGGACCGAAAGTCCGTGAAACTTTAGGAAAATTCGTGAAATTGTAAGTCGGGATTTCTCGATTTGACTTAATTTTTGAGAACCGCTGTACTTTTACAAAACCGACCGCTTATTTTCGAGTATCATTTTCACACGTCCGAGTAGTAAGCGACATTCCTGAAAAGGACAGAGCTTAAGGATGAAATTTTTTCAATCAGAACGAATTCAATTATTCTTATGGATATTTCTCCTGTCTCCGCTTTCAACGGATAAAATACGGAGCCATGATATTACATTTTCGGATTATTTTAAAGAAGAAGCTGCCAGTTATCCACTTTATTTAAACTTCAAACTGAACAACAATCTTTCCGCAATGGTTCGATTACCCACTAAAATACCGGGCAATTATCGGATCGTACTTGGCGGAAACACTCAGTTTCCCTCCGAATTTATATCTTTATTCAAAATTTCGTTAAACGGAAAAGGTCACAAGGAACTTCCGTTTCAAATCAGAAAGCCAACCAAACAAGGTAAAATTTTTTCAAGCATTGATTTTTCAATTCAGGAAGGAGACGCTTATCGAAATAATTACGTCGATTTTAGTATTGGGGTTATAGAAGAAAAAGTGAAATTTCTTAGTCCGAAAAACGCAACCTTATTCCACCAAAACTTCTTGGAATTCGGGTTCGGGAAAAGATGAATTCAAAATCTGAAAGGCACTGCCAAAACCTTAAAAAACGTGAGTTCGATGTAACTACTCATATCTACATAATAGAGGGTCCAAAATTCTGCGTCTAAACGTGGGATTTATGCTCAAATTAACGGTACTTTATTTTATAGGGATCAGTAATACGGAAGTGATTATTATGTTGCGATCCACAGAGAGGCTCCCACAAGTTAAGAAAGCTTTTGGGATAATAGGGATTAAAAACTGGTATTTTTCAAGTGTTCCGACAAGAATGATACTTTTTACTTGCAAGAAGTATGATTTTCTGATAGAGAGAAATCGTAAGCGCCTAATGAAGCCCAGTCTCTCTGAATTGAGGTAAATCCTTGCAAGCAAGAGTTCTCGGGTGCGTTTCCCAAGATTTAAAAAGCTCCCGCAAAAACGCATATGGATCGAAACCTGCGAGCTTCGCACACTGAATCAGAGAATAAAAGCCCGCACTCGCAGTTGCCCCTTCTGGACAACCGGAGAAAAGCCAGTTCTTTCTACCGACAACAAAAGGACGAATATCATTCTCGACAAGATTCGTATCCAACTGTAACTCGGGACGATCTAAAAATAAAATCAACTTTTCCCAAAAAGAAGTTTAGCAGATTTTTTACGATAGTGAAAGGTGGGGTTCATTAGGCGCTTACGTTTATTCGCCCCACCCCGCCCAAAATTAGGGAAAACTCAGGCACAACGCTTCCTAAACTCAGTAAACACCTTCCTATGGGTCGGTGTTTAGGTCGCGTTGATTCTACAACTGCGTTGTAAGCCACTCACGTCGCTTTTGCTGTTCGATGGATTTTAGGAATACTACACTTCCTATGAAACATTTTCGAGCAAAACAAATTCACCTTCTTAATTTCAGTTTCATTCAGCGGAAAACATCACAAGGAACTCCATTTCAAAAAATAATTCAACGAAGAGTAAGCATTCAAAAGTCGCTCAATTATTTTCCTCCAGGTTCAGCAGTACAGCTCCCCTTTTTCCATTTGGTAATGTCATATGCCCTAATCCGCCTAAATACAATCTAAGTTGATAATTCCCGGAAGAGGTAGCAAATTCAATATCATACCAAGAACTATAATGCCACCTCATTAACATTTTATCGTCTGGTCGAATTCTTTCGGCTTTGTCAAGCAGTGTTAAAAATTTTGTTTGATTCAAAACCGATCCTGCATTAGTAGAAAGAGACCTCATTCTGAATGTTATTATCTCATTCGATCTCGGTAATTTTTCTATGAAAATAAAAGTTCCGTAAGGGTTTGTCTCTTGGGAAGGCAAATAACCACTCATAAACAAAATTACAGTGCGTGTAATTTTAAATAAGAATATCATTTTTATAGTTTCCAAAATCCTAATGTTATATATTAACGATATTTTTATTTCGAGTTAGCCAATACATCTTATTTCTTCATTATCCCCATTCC
Organism: Leptospira weilii; assembly: GCF_006874765.1. NCBI lineage: Bacteria > Pseudomonadati > Spirochaetota > Leptospiria > Leptospirales > Leptospiraceae > Leptospira > Leptospira weilii. The sequence goes on along the minus strand of NZ_CP040840.1, from coordinate 534,580 downwards.
CTTTAAAATTTCTTTTGCCTTGTTCTGAAATTCAATTTCTTCTTCCGAAGTGAAAGGACCGAAAATTCCTTTTTTAAATCTTTCGGAAAGAGCGATGTATTCCAAACATCCGGCCACGCTCAAAACCGGCTTTGCTTTTCCTTCGAAAATTTTTAGCTCTCCGTTCTTTTGTATGACCATAGCCCCAGGCGGAATCTTCCTCCCGCCGCGAATCATACAACCGGCCATCACCATTGCACCGTCTCCGATTTCAGCCTCGTCTAAAACGATACTTCCGATACCGATCAGACAACCTCTTCCGATTTTACAACCATGCAACATTGTATTATGACCGACTAACGTATAATCTCCGATCGTAATTTCCCGGCTCGAATCCGTATGTAGAGTAGAATTATCCTGAATGTTCACTCCCTCCCCTAAAACAATCCGATTCATATCCGCGCGGACGACCGTTCCCGGCCAAAGGGAGGAATACGGTCCCATTTCCACAATACCTATCACAGTCGCTTGAGGATGAATAAATGCAGTTTTATGAATATTCATATTTTTTTATGCCCTTCCCGAAACCAAGTATTTCCAGTTCGAAAAGACGGAATACTTTCAAAAATTAATCTCGAAACTTAGAGTCGGCCTCAAAACTGCGCAAACTCATTTTAAATTCAAGTAGGAGTTCCCACAAAAATCGTTTTTTTTGTATAAATTCAACCATTTTTAGGTTTTGAGGCCGACTCTTAACAAACCAAAATTAGGAAAGAGACTCCTCAATGACTCTGAAAAAATAAAACTTCCTCGAATTTTATTTCGGAAGAATTAGAGTGCGGTTTCGAACAATTTTTCAGAACGACAATCTGCTGAAATAGGTAAAAATAAATTTTTACCTAAACAAAAGCGAAATTTTAAAAAATATCCTTTTTAAACAAAGACTATCTTAAAACGAACCCGTTCTTTCCGGCAAGAGCAACTAATTGATCGGAAATTTCCTTGATTCTTTCCTGAGTGAATGTTTTCTCGTAATTCACCAATCGAAAACGATAGCTCACGGATCTCTTTCCATCCGGAACGTTACCGCCTGCAAATTGGGAATATACCCAACCCTCCTGAAGTTCCGGAATATTTTCTCTTTTTACGAGATCGGTAAACAAGTTGGTGTTTTCTCTTTCTCCTATCAAAATCGAAAGATCGATTTCAGCTTCTGGAAATTGGGAAGGGGCGTTAAATCGCGAAACTTTGCGGTTGGCATTCCAAATTTCCACAAGCTTTTCGAATTCTAAAGAACCGTAGATCACTCTTTTTTTGAGCTCGAAAGAATCCAAAACCGCGGGATGAACATATCCCAAATTTCCGATCTGCTTAGAACCCACGTCCAAGGACAAACTCGCTCCAGGATGAAAGAAAGCTTCCGGTTTGGCTTTCCATATATATTCGAAAATACTAATATATTTCAAAAGGGATTCGATTTGCTTTCTCACTTTTAGGAAATCATCTTCCAGAAGTTTTAGATCCGATTCGGAATTTTTTCTATCAAAGGAAATCGCAAAAGAAAAAAACTTTTTTTCGTTATCCGGCTCGGGTATATTAAAATAAGCGCGACCAAATTCAAAAATTTTGACTTCTGAAAATCGGTCCTGATTGGTGCGAACGTTTTTCAAAAGGGAAGGTAAAAGAGAATTTCGAAGTACCGATTGTTCTTCCGGCATTTCATTTTTAATCTTTACCGAAAACTTAGGATCTCCATCCAATTCGTTTTCTCTGGGAGATTGAAACGAGTAATTGAAAACTTCGTGATAACCGAGGTTTCCCGCAAAAAATACCTTACACTTCTTTTCCAGCTCCCTGCTCAGATTTCTAATCGGAGTTTTGACTTCGGCTAACAAAGGAGCCACTTGAATCGTATCGTAACCTCTGGTTCTTCCGATTTCCTCCACAAGGTCCTCCGGAATAGTCACGTCGTAGTTATGGCGAAATTTCGGAACCAACACTTCAAGACGGTCTCCCTTCCAGGAAACCACAAAATGCAATCTTTCTAATATATCCGTTATATCCCCTTGAGACAAGGTAATTCCTAACTTCGTATTGATAAAATGAATATCCGTGTGGATGCGAACTTCCTTATGCGGAATATGTAAAAATCCGACCGGCTCGGAAGCCTTCAAAGACGGACAACCGTTTTCTTTCAAAAGATTGAGGGCGCGACGAATTACAGGAAGAGTCGTAGTAGCTTCGAGTCCCTTTTCGTAACGAACGGAAGAATCGGAACGAATTCCAGTGGAACGAATGGATTTACGAATTTTTTCTCTTGCAAACACGGCGGATTCCATCACGATTTCCGTCGTAGTATTTTGAACGGCGGATTCCTTTCCACCCATGACACCGGCGACCGCAACCGGTTTTCCTTGATTACGAATGAGAAGAATTTCTTCTTCCAAAGAAGGTGACGTTTCGTCTAAAAGTGCAAAGCTTTCCCCTTTCTTCGCGTAAGAAACTTCAAGAGAAACCCCACCTTGACTTTCCAAAAACTTCTTATCAAAAAAATGAGTCGGCTGCCCCATCTCCAGCATCACGTAATTGGAAACGTCTACAATATTGTTGATAACTCGAATCCCGCATTTCTGCAATCTAGATTGAAATTTTCTTTTGGAAGGAATTACGGAAATCTCGCAAATCGAAGAGGCGTAATAGGAATGCGCATTCTGATTTTCTAATACTCTTGGAAGTTCGACCGAAAGATCAAAGTTCCAAAGAGATTCGAACGGATTGAACACAACAGGCAATCGAAGTTGGGAAGCGAGTTCTCTCGCAAAACCGAAATGACTCCAAAGATCCGGTCTGTGTGTTATAGATTTATTATCGATATCAAATATAATATCTTCATAATGTAATAAAGAGCGAATCGTTTTGCCAATCTCGGCTTCTTCGATTCCGTTCAAAATCCAGACCCCGCTACTTTCTTCCGACAAGGAAAGTTCCTTTTCCGAACAGAGCATTCCCGAACTTTTGACTCCTCTGAGCTCCGATTCTAAAATTTCCCTATCTCCCAGTTTCGCCCCCGGAACCGCAAGAGGAACTAAATCTCCCGCTTTTACGTTAGTCGCTCCAGTTACGATTTGAGATTTAGAACTTCCGTCGAACACTTCCGCAATCTGAAGTTTATCCGCGGAAGGATGTTTGTCCAAAGATTCGATTCTTACAATTTTTACGAAGTCCAGTTCGGGACGAAACGGTATGACACTGTCAATCTCGCAAACGGAGACTGCGATCTTCTTTAAAATCACATCGAGCCCCACCTCCTTCAAAGGTGTAAAATCATTCATCCAATCTAAGGAAAGTTTCACGTCGTCGACTCCGTTCCAATTACTAAGATCCAGAAACTTCGATTAAAATCGGATGTCGAGCAGGAAAACTCTTCTAGACTCGGTTCGGAAGATACACTTGAAAGAGCTGAAAACGATGCTGAATGGTTTTACCGTTTCTCACCTTACGAAGCTCAAGATCAAAATCTTCCTTCACCTTTTGAATCTCGTTCCGAGTCCGATTCATTGCCGATTTTTTTTCGGGCTTTCCTTCCCATTTGAAAGCCGCCTCTTGACGCATTAATTTTTCTTCGAGCTGTCGAAGCGTGTTTTGGTTGCTCGTTCTGATTTTGAATTCTTCCTTTTGGAAAAGATCCAAAGTTTGATCCCCGAGTTCCTTTTTTCTAAATTCAACAATTTCATCCAAAACCAAAAAGGTCCGAATTAAGCTTTCTTCTAAATTGGTAGGAAGTCCGGCATGAGAAGACGTGGAAACAGAAGACTCTGAGAGAGAATGAGATTTTCTAAGTTCTTCGGGTAGCTCTTCGACTTGCCTCACGGAACCTGTTTTCGGATTCGTCTCGAAATAAAAAAGTTCCGCTCGATTGAGGGTAAACTGAAACTCCACAAGAAAAACATAATATTCTTTATTGGAAACGGAATGAAAGGAAGTACTCCACCCTTTTTGGTTCTGAATCAGGTACGAAACGGTTTTGTCGATCAACGGGTGCCCGAAGGCCAAAAACTCCAAGCTATCGTTCTGAAGCGCGAGTTCAGAATCGAAGGTTCCGTATTTCCCCTTATACTGGGAAGAATCGATCTCGTAAATCTGAGGTTTTTTCCGAATCAGTTTAAAACCCGCTTCTTCCGGAAAGATCTTGGTAAAACGAGAAACAAATTCCTCCAAGTGAGTATTATTAAACGAACGTTCTTCGAGCGTGTGATTGTAATAATCCAAAAGATTAAAGTCAATCAGTTTCGGAGTTACAAGAGCGCCTAACTTTTCAAAACCTTTCTTGGCGATTTTGATACGATTATCAATCTCCTCCTCCATTTCCGTTCTGGATTTATTTCCGGTGACAAATTTCATAAAGGAAGAATTAAAATCCAATTCGTCCTCGATTGCACCGAGTAATTCGTCTGAAGACCCGATCGATTCTTCAAAAAGACGAATTTTATTCGTGAGCACTTCCAAAACTCTTTCCGCAACAGTATCCTTGCTGGCAAAGTTGAAGATAAACACGTTGTCCTTCTGACCGAACCTATGAATCCTCCCGATTCTTTGTTCGATTTTGAGCGGACTCCAGGGCAGATCGTAATTGAATAGAACGTTCGCAAATTGGAGATTTCTTCCTTCTCCGCCCGCCTCCGTGCAGATCAGAATTTCCGTTTTCGTTTTAAATTCTACGATCGCATTTTCCTTTGCGTCTGCGCTGAGAGAGCCGTGAAACAGGGTGACTTGAAAATCGGAAAGAACGCCAGCCAAGAAATCCTGAGTCGTCCTAAATTGTGTAAATATGATAAATTTCGAATGTCCTTCTTTTCGAAGCTTGAGGATCGTTTCTTTTAACTTGATCGACTTTTTGTCTTCTTTGATTTTTTTTCCCAAAAGAATCAGTCGATTCAAAGAAAGAAGCTCCCTTTTTAAACTTTGAAGATCAAGTTGCACGGATTCGTCCAAACCGGAAACAAATTCTTCCACGTCCTCGGTTTCGTCCAAATCCCATTCTTCCAATTTAGATTCCATTTGCTGAATATGATGAAAACGATTTTCCAAAAGGAACTTTCTTTTGGTAAGGGCAGAAATAAGCGCAAACACGGAAGAATCCAACAACTTTTGGAATACGATCATTACGAATCCGATCGCCCGGTTTTGTGTTCTCATCGCAAGATTGTATTCTCGTCTAACGTAATTCGTGGTCTCTTCGTAAAATTCCCTTTCAACGGCAGAAAGTTCGATTCTTACCGTTTTAGCGAATCGTTTCGTAAACCCGCCGACCTCTATCTTTCTTCTTCTTAAAAGAACCTTGGAGATTTTATCTTTGAGGTCGGTTTTGTTTCCTAGAATATAATCGTTTACGAATGTATGGTACGGACCTAAAATATTCGGATCAATCAGATGCATAAGATAATAAAGCTCTTCGAGTTTTCCTCGAAATGGAGTCGCGGTCAGGAGAAGAAGACATTCGCACTTTTTGGAGATTTTTTCGGCAAAAAGATAAGAGCGAGTAATTTTATGATAATCCCTTCTGAGTCTATGAGCCTCGTCGAAGATAACAATATCCCACTTCGTTTTGAGAATTTCCTCTGCGTACTTCGGATTTTTGATAAAGTCTACGGAAGTGATGATGTGTTGAAAATTTTTCCAGTTTTTGTCGCCGTCGGTGCTAAAATTCCTTCGCTTAACAATTTCAAAATCTTCGTTAAACTTATTTTTTAACTCTTGCTGCCACTGAACCAAAAGCGGAGAAGGTGTTACGATCAAAACTTTTTTGTAACCTCTTCGAAAGATCAGCTCCTTCATAACAAGAGCGGCTTCGATCGTTTTTCCTAGACCGACTTCGTCCGCGAGAATAAAACGAGGACGAAGACTATTGACTACGATGTAAGTCGACTCGATCTGATGCGGAAGAAGCCTAGTTCTCGAATTGGAAAGCGCGGAAAGTTTATCGAATGCGTGGGTCAACTTTAACTCGTACGCGGTCAAGGCGAGATCCATCAATTCTCCCTGCTGACTTACGTTTCTCAAAGGAGAGGGATAATCCGGAAGAATTTTTAAATACGGGGAATTTTCCGAAACCGTCTTTTTAGAAGAGATCGCCGCAAACTCGATCGTAACCCTCCCATCGATCGAAGAGACGATTTTTCCAATTCCAGACTCCGGAGAATTAGTAAGATAACAAAAATCCCCTCTATATCCCGAACGCGATTTGGATTCGAAATCGAGGCTGAGTTGTAAAGCGCCTTCCAACTAAACTCCCCTCTTATCGCCCCAAATGTATTTATGAGTTTGAAGGGAAAGGCGAAGTCCCGAACTTAAAGAGGATTTCAACCATTCTGAAAGAATTTCGGGAGACAATTCCCCTTGTACCGGAGAAGCCAGGAGGTTTCCGGACAGTCGATGAGCTTCAATCACTTCGAGACATCTTTCAAAATCGTTTCTATCGCGGATCACGAACTTAATCTCATCCAATTCGTTCTTTCGTTTATTATAAATTTCTAAATTTCTTAAATTCATCCGACTTTCCATTCCCGAACCCGGAAGCTTATAATCCAAAGTAAAAACGAACTGATCCAATCCCTCGATGGATTCCGCCCCATTAGTTTCCACTCTCGGCCTCGGATATGAATTGGAGGATTTTCTAGTTCTAAAAATTTCGTCACCTAAAGCGAGGCTGAAATCTCGATTCCTTCCTTCGAGAGGTTCTCCTCCGGTTAAAAGAACCTGTGTGCATATCGGACTCAATTCCTGAATTCGATTCAAAACCCGTTTCAAATCCATTTCCTCACCAGCGCTCGGAGACAAAGCATACGGCGTATCGCACCACAATTTTTTTCCGGTCACCATTCCGCACCGAAGAGAACATCCCGCCATACGTACGAATACTGTCGGGATGCCCGTCGAAATTCCCTCTCCGGAAAGAGAAAGATAAATTTCATGTACGGAAGTTTTCAAATTGTCCATGGGTTCTTTCAAGTACAAGGTTTTTCTTCGAGCAAACAATAAGATCGTAAAAAAATAAAAAGACAAATTCCAGAATTTCCGACCCGCCCTTTAAGGTCAACTCCCGGAGCTTTCATTTTCAAAACGTGGATTTTTTTCCTTAGACAAAATGGTAATCTTGCCTAGAAAACGTTGACCTTTTTTTGACTTGATAGAAAGGAAAAATATCTTTCTACAAATAGCGGGAACTCAGTAAGCTTACCGTAAACCCGCCTTATATACAGAATTTTCCGTAGAAAAGCCAAATGATGAAACCATTTCTTCTGTCTCTAAATGGTCGATCTTTTGCTTGTCAATCCAGGCAGTAATCGTTCCTTTTGTATTAAAAGAATGATCTCGGAGTCCTCTTGATTCGTTATATACCATCATTTATCTTTGTTTATTTATTTTATCTTCCGTTCCGAATCCTACCATATCGTTTCTGTCTTTTATATGGAAGGTTCCTGGTTTTCCTTCTTTATCCGTTTGCAAAAAAACACAGAAAAATTGCGTACGAAAATATTACTCACGCGTTCCCCGAATATACGGAAACACAAAAAAAAGAACTCGTTTGGAAGAGCATTCTTCACATTGGAAATCTTGTCGCGGGCACTTTGTTTGCTCCTCGTTTGAATCAAAAATGGATGGATCGTTATCTCGTTTATGATCCCGAATCTTTAGCGATTGAAAAGAAAACAAACGAAGAAGGTATCGGAGTCGTTTTGATTTCGGGCCACTTCGGAACCTGGGAAATTTTAGTTCAATTTATGGGAATTCGTATGAAAGGCGGAGGGATTTATAAAAAAGTAAGAAATCCGTTCGTGGATAAATTGATCTACAAGCTCAGAACGAAAAACGGAATCAAACTTGTTTCCACGGAAGAATCCAGTCAAGTAACCAAGATGTTAAAGCAAGGTTATTGGGTAGGATTCGGTTCAGATCAAAACGCCGGTAAAGTCGGTATTTTCGTAAACTTTTTCAACCGCCCCGCGTCCACCTATCAAGGTCCCGCTTTGATGGCTTATCTCACGGGAGCAAAAATGCTTTTGTATTCGGTTCTCTGCGGTGAGAATGGGAAGGTAATTGTTCGAGTTAAAGACTTAGGTTATGTAGATAAAAAAGCGTTTCCAGATCGTGAAACGGCCATTCGTCATTACACGGAGGTCTGGACAAAAGCCTTAGAAGAAGAAGTAAAACTTTATCCCGAACAATACTTCTGGGTTCACAGACGCTGGAGAACAAAACCGGGAGATTTCCCGAGTCAAATTTGAGTTATCGTAGTTAGGAATGTCCTGTCTAAAATATTAATATATTATAATATTTTCACGCAATTCCGACAGATTTATCTTCGGATCCGAGTATTTGTGGATAAGGTTATGGTTCGAACCTATAGCAGAATCAGCTTTTTGTAACGGAATCCGGATAAACGAACTCGATTATATAACCAACTCCCGAATACTAAAAGTCGTCGATGTTGCTTATCTCAATATAATAGAGTGTCTAAACGCGGGATTTATGCTCAAATTAACGGTATTCTATTTTATAGGGATTAATAGTAAATTTAAATTCTGAGAAAAGTTTAATTTTTTGAATATTATAAATTTGGAAACAGCATTGGTTCTTCGTCTGTTGAATTAGGATGAGAAAGATTAATCCCTAAAAGCCGAATTGCTTTAATCGAAACTTGTTTTCCGTTTTTGATCTCAAAAAATTCCTCAAAAAGTTCCGCCGCTACGGAATAAAGTTCATCCGCACTAAAAATAGGTTCCGATAAAGTTTTCGACCTTGTTCTTAGTTTAAAATCTTGAAATTTGATTTTGAGAGTCAAAGTTTTACCGGCAAAATCTCTTTCTTTTAATCTTCTTTCTACTTCGACCGCAACTTCCCTTAGTTGTTGCAGCAGGTCTTCCCGATCTATTTTATCCTGATCGAACGTATTTTCCGCACCCAAAGACTTTCGTTCCCGACAAGACTCTACCTCTCTCTCGTCTTCTCCTCTGGAAATTTTATAATAGTAGATCCCCATCTTTCCAAAATGTTGAATGAGTTCGTCTATGTTTTTTGCCCTAAGATCTTTTCCGGTATAAATTTCAAGCTCCTTCATCTTCTGAGCCGTGACCTTCCCTACGCCGTGGAAACTACTTACAGGCAGAGGGTCGATAAAAGCGATCACGTCGTCGGGTAGAACTACGGTGAGTCCGTTCGGTTTGTTTTTTTCAGAAGCGAGTTTGGCGATAAATTTGGAGTTACCGACGCCAGCGGAAGCGGTCAGCTCTGTGCGTTTAAAAATTTCAGAGCGGATCTCTTTGGCGATCGTTACGGCAAACGGAATATTCTTTTTATTGAATGTGACGTCCAAGTATCCTTCGTCCAAGGAAAGCATTTCAACACGATCCGTGTATTCCAAAAAGATTTCACGAATTCGATTGGAAACTTCCTTATATACTTTAAAACGGGGAGGTACAAAAATCGCTTGAGGCGCAAGTTGAGCCGCTTTGGAACAAGGCATTGCGGAACGAACCCCGAATTTACGAGCCTCGTAAGAAGCGGCAGCGACAACGGATCTACCATTAGGAGGACCGCCCACAATTAACGGTTTTCCTTTGTATTCAGGAAAGTCCCTTTGTTCGACGGATGCATAGAATGCATCCATATCTACATGAATGATTTTACGTGGCTCCATATTCGACTTAAGTCAAGTTATAGATATCTAAACATTCGTAATGTCTTTTTCGATTTCACCTCCTTTCCCTTCTGTTCGAACCAAAGTCAAAATTCGAACAGATTCGGCTCCATTTTGAATGAGAATTCTTGCCAACTCATTTGCGGAAGCGCCCGTGGTAAACACGTCATCGACCAGAAGATAATTTCCTCTTAACTTTCCCTTATATTCCTCTTTGATTCGAAAAGCAAGTCTTGCGTGCATAAAACGGTCTACAAAACTCTTACCCGCCTGCTTTTCATCGCTTATCTTTTCAATCGGATGTAGCAACGGAAAGGGAAGAATATTCTGTAATCGTTTCAGAGCGAAGTCGCAGGACTCAAACGGCCTCCGTTTATTTTGGGTATACCATTTGGTTTTTGTGGAAGGCATAAGCATAATTCCGGAAAAGTTCAGATTCCTCCAAGATCTTAATTCTTTTTTCATGCCCAAGCAAAGATAAATCGAAAGCAAATAAACGGACTGCAACTTAATACGGTTTATCACCTTTGCCAAAAAAGGAGTTCTTCTTTGTAAAAATTTCAATTCTTCAAAGAATACGTTCCTCGAGTTGCAATAGAAACATTCTTTTGTTGTTTGTATTTCCTTGCAAACCTCGCATAAATTTTGAGTGCGGATTAAAAAAGTCGCATTTTCCAAATGACATAGTTTACAAATTCCGATTTTGGAAGAAAAAAAGTCGTACCTTCCGCAAAATTCACAGCTGACCGGAAGAAAATAATCTAAAAATTTCCAGGGCTTCACTACCGATTACGGTTTTATGAAACGCTTAAAAGGCACAAAAAAGCCCGGAAAATTCCGGGCTTTTCTTCATTCCTGCCAGATTTTTTTACTTCTTGGCTGGAGGAGTTGCAGGCTGAGTCGGCTTTGTAGTAGAAGTAGGAGTCGTGGACGTAGGTTCAACGGACGTAGTAGTAGGTTTGCTTCCGTTAGAACCGGCTTCTATTTTACGGATTTGTGTCGTAGGCGGATTCACATCCACCGAGAAGCTGACTTTTTTCGTTTCACTTTCGTTTCCTACGTTGTCGATTGCTTTCGCCTCAATCGTATGCTCACCTTGAGCATCAATTGTGATCGGCTCGGCATAAGCGACGAAATCCGGGGCGTTATCTACTTTAATCAAAATTCTTTTGATTCCAGATTGCCCATCCACGGCTTTGATCGTAAAAGAATTTCCTTTTCTGGAATACGTTTTTCCATCGATGATTACCAGAGGGGTGTTTCCTTGGATTTCAATTTCCGGTTTCACATCATCTAAGGTTACAACGAGAATCGCTTCGGAAGAAGAATTTCCGGAATTGTCCACCGCGGAATATTTAATCAGATTCACACCCGCTTTCTCTAATTTGATCGGCTGGTTGTCGTAAGGTCTCATGTCCCCACCATTGATGGAATACTTTATTTCTTTCACTCCGGAAAGAGTATCCGACGCGGAGATGGTATAGGTTACATTTTTGGATCCGAAGTTGTATCCGTCTAGATTGTAAAGGATTTCACTCGGAACGATTTTTACGGTCGGAGCCGTATTGTCCACCACCACTACGAGTGCTTTTGCAGGCTCTTTGTTTCCCGCTTTATCCACGGCTCTGTAGGTAAGGCGGTTAACGCCTTCCTTAAGGATCGTGATAGGAGAAGTATATTTAGCGTAATCCGCTTCGCCGATTTTATATTCGATGTAATCAACGGTACTGGAATCATCCTGTGCGGAAATTTCAAAAGAACTTTTGGAATTCACGTAAAGATCCGCCTTCTTTATTTCCTCCGACGAAGTTGTCGAGCTTTGATCGGTTTTTGTTTTTGTAGAACTTTCGGATTGTCCTTGTGTTTCTGCCTTGGGATTTTCATCCAAATCTTCTTGAGCCACCAATGCTATGGTAACGAACATTAAAAAAGCGATTGCGAGTCTTACGAGAGAAGAACCCTTCATTTTGCGTACTCCTATGGATTAGGTAATTAGTTTTTTGACGATATTGGGATAGTGGAAACATTTGGAAGGAGCCTGTCAACCGATTCTATGAAAAAAATACTCTTCTCTCACATCCATTCTACCGAGAAACGAAATCGCCTTTTTATTGTAATACTATTTTTATTCCAATTGTCTTTCTCACCGAGTGCGGAAGAAAGAACTTCGTCGGAAATTTGGAAACAAATCACCGTGGAAGATTTCGAAACAAAAGAATGGAATTCTAAAAATCTCAAAACACGTTTATCCAAGGAGTATTCTCCGGATATAAGAACCTCTTCTCTTTTACTCAGCCCGGAAAGAAATTCTTCCAAAAGTCTTCTTTTGGAAATCCCGGCGGAAAAAAACCAATCCTTCGAAATTCTCTGGGAACAATCCTGGAAAACGAAAGGTTTCGTCCAAGAATTTCAGTTTCACATCTATTCTTCGGGATCAGGAGCCTCTCTCTATGTTTTACTCCGAGACTCCACTTTAGAAGTTAAGAAAATTCTAATCACTCATCTCAACTTTGAAGGTTGGAAGAAAATCAAACTCAACGTAGTCCGCAAAATCAGACAAGAAGACATCGTATTTTCCAAACAGATTCCCGTCGAATTTTTGGGCCTCCTTTACGAAGCTCCTTTTACGATGAAGCGAGGTTCCAGAGATTTATTAGCGATAGACGATATAGTCGCAATCGTTAGGGATAAAAATCGAATGTTCTCCGGCGACAAAACTTTGATTCGATGATTTTTTTCACTTTTTCGTTCCTTTGCGAATATCCATTCCTACATATGCTTTTTATTACGTTTTTCTGTCAGAAGGATCAAACACGCATTTTTGGTAGTGTTCCGACAAGAATGAGACTTTTTACTTGCAAGAAGTATGTTTTTCTGATAGAGAAAAATCTTCCGAGTCTTTCCGCCTATTTCGCGACCCGTACAGAGCGAGATAGGCGCCATTTTAGCTTGTGTTCGTTTCGGAGATCGGAAGTCTTACAAAAAAAGAAGTTCCTTGGGGAGAAGTCTCAAATTGGATTGTTCCTCCGTGCGTTTCTACGATTTTCTTTGCGATGTCCAAACCCATTCCCGATCCTTCGCCCGGGGCCTTTGTAGTGAAAAAAGGTTCGAAAATTCTTTCTTTCGCGAATGCGGAAATTCCGGGTCCCGTATCGGAAATAACAACTTCCACTTCGTTTTCTCCCACACGAGAAATTCGAATCCCTAAAATCCCTTTGAAGGACATTGCTTGTACGGCGTTGGAGATCAAATTCGTCCATAGATGGATGAGATCGTCCGCATAAGCTTGAATAGGCGGAACGTCTTTATATTCCCTATTGATTTCCACTCCAATTTTCAGTTGATTATGATAAATCGTAAGAACGGTTTCTATACTTTCCGCAATTACCACCGAGGTTTTGATTCCTTCCGAACTCCAGTGAGTGAACTTTTTGAGAGCATAAACGACTTTGGAAGTTCGATTCACAGATATGTCGATCAACTTGGAATTTTGAGAGGCCTGAATTTCCGCAATCGCAAAATGTAATAGTACCTGCGCGTTCTTATCATCCGTAAACAAATTTGGAAATTCTTCCACGGAAGAATCCAAACCAAGTTCCGCCAAGTCTTGCGCAACCGAACGAGGATTTTCGAATCCTTTTGCTTTCAGTTTTACTTCAAGCCTTTTTATTTTCTCGCGAATTTCCTTAGGAGATAAGATTTCCCGATTTTTTTTCCCCTTTTTTATGAATGTATTGAGTTCGTTCAATACGACTACATTCAATCCCTGTAGGATTTCGGAGACTTGAACGATTCGATCTGTGGAACTTTCGAAATAATTCTGTATGGAATCATTCGCCGACTTGACAACTCCGATGGGATTGTTGATTTCGTGCGCGATTCCGGCCGCTAATTGACCTAATGAGGCCATCTTTTCGGATATGATCAATTGATTTTGGGTTTTTTTCAGATCCTTCAGAATTTCTTCGAGTTCTTGCTTTTGTCTTTCGATCAATTTATTCTGATCGGAGATTTCCTTATTCAATTTTCTCAGAGATTCCGCTTCTTTTTTTTCCGAAATATCTTTTACAAGATTGATCGCACAAAGTTTTCCGTTGATTTCAGCTAACGTGCTGTAACATTCCGCGTGAATAATTTTTCCGTTTTTACCATGGAAAATCAACTCCTCATCCACGAGTACGTTCTTTTGAGACAATTTATCGAAATATTCTTTTCTTTGAGCCGGATCGGGCCAAATGTTCAATTCTATACTCGTCTTTCCGATTGTTTCTTCTCTCGTAAATCCGAACAGGTTCAAAAAACTATCGTTGACCTCGACGTATCTTCCATCATGCGCGGATGAAATCGTCGTCGCAATCGGACTGAAGGTGAACACCTTCGAGTAAATTTCCTGAGCGGGACGAAGAGCCTCTTCCGCCAGATGCCTTTCCGTGATGTCTTGGGCCGTTCCGATACCGACGGTCGAATCTCTAAATTTTCCCTTCCCGGCAAGGAATCTATGTTGTCCGTCTTTTCTTCGGATTTGATAAACGAACTCTACGGTGCAATCCGTAATTTCCTTTTGTGTCTGGCTTTTTGCGAGAATGTCGAGGATATGGGCCTTATCTTTCTCATCGACAACATAAGTATTTAAGAACGTGGACAAGTGTAAGGTTTTGGATTCCTTGGCATCGTCGTATCCGAGCAAGTATTGGTATTCTTTAGAGAGAACAAGTTCTAAAGTTTGTATATTCAGACTCCATCCTCCCAATTTCGCATAACGTTGAACTTCGGACAATTCGGTTTTTACGGTTCTAAATCCGAACAAAGCGTATTTCATCAAAATCGCTACGAGTATAAAAGAGCCAATTTCTCCGATCAAGGAGGACCAAGGTCCCGCACTTTTAGCGGGTCGAATCACTTCG
>NZ_CP040840.1:482500-515000 GCF_006874765.1 Leptospira weilii | reverse complement strand
AAAATATTCTCATTAAAGTTCCGAAAGAACCGGAAGAAAAAATCGTCGTGATCGGCGCAAGCAGTATGTCGATTGCCGTCGCCACTCTTCTTGCAAACAAGGACATTATGGTTTATCTCTATCATCCCGATGTGGCATATACGGAACAATGCAATACCGAAAGAAGAGAACTGAAATATTATCCTCTTTATAAACTTCCTCCGAATTTGGTTTTTACTTCCGATCCGGATGTTTTAAAGACCGCTACCTTATTTATTCAAGGAACCAATCCTTGGGAACTTATCAACGTTTATCCGGAAATTCAACCTTACTTAAATAGGAACAAAGCTCCTTTCTTCAACGTGATCAAAGGTTTTACAAGTACCGGTTTGATTCTCGACGAAGTACAGAACGCATTTGGTTTGGAAGACGATCGCCTTGGCGTAATCGCGGGAGCTTGTTATCCGGATCAAATCATGGAGAGAAAGATCTCCGGTTTCGAGATAGCGGCGTCCAATGCGACCCTCATTCCGAGAGTTCAAAAACTTTTTACCAACGGTTATATCTTTCCAAGGCCGGCGAGAATTCCGACCGACGTAAAAGGCGTTCAATTGGGAGGCGCTCTGAAAACGATCTATGCACTTGCGATGGGAATCGTAGAAGGGTATTTCACACAGACTTTCGGCGGTAACGTGGATAATTCTCTCTTTCATTTATCCAATCGTTTTTTTACGGAGATGACCGCGATCGGCACTAAGATGGGCGGACAATCCGAGACTTTCTTAGGTCTTTCCGGTTTAACCGACTTTATGCTTTCTTGTTTCGGAACGGATGCAAAAGATAGAAAGACGGGATACGATATTGCTTACGGTTCTCCATCGGAAAGAATGTCGAACGGTTTCTACGGTCTTAAGGTAATGCCGAATTTGATGAAAATAACCGCGGAAAACACGCCGGTTCTCTCAGCCGCTTACGAAGTCGTGATCAATAAAAAGAATGTGAATCAAATCATTGAAATGTTGGAAAGCAGACTAGCAAGGGTTTGAGATCGGGTTTTAAGTTTTGTTTCCATTTACAAAGGTTTCAAACTTTGAGGGAGTTCCCACATTTTATCGGAATGGTTCTCTGGAATCAGGTCGCCAGGAATCAACAGCAAAAAATAAACTTAGAGTCTGCCCAAACTCCGTCGAGCGCCCCTAGAAGCGAAACCAACCCCCCACAAGTGCTTGGATTTTAAGATAAATCTGTCGGAATTACGACAAATCCTCTGTGAAACTTAGTTCCCACAACGCCCTAAACACCGACCCATAGGAAAGTGTTTACTGAGTTTAGGAAGCGTTGTGCCTGAGTTTCCCCTTATTTTTGGTGGGGGAGAATAAACTCTATTTCGCTCTCTACGGGTCGCGAAATAGGTGGAAAGGTTCGGGAGATTTTTCTCTATCAGAAAATCATACTTTTTGCAAGTAAAAAGCCTCATTCTTGTCGGAACACTTGGAAAATGTACGTTTTTGATCCTTCTGATTCCAAAACCCTTCTAACTTGTGGTAACGTTATACGTAGAAACGAGGCGCCTGAGTTCCTACAATTATTAGATTGTAAGAAGCAGCATTACGGAAATTTTTCTTTATCCATACCGGTTTTCTTTTTTTGAAGCTCAAAAGTGTTGAAATCCGGAAAATTCGAAGATTTTCTCCGAATTTCTTTGAAAGAATTTGACTCCTTTCCAATCCTGTGTTGTTCGCCCGATTTTTGTAATATTAACTTTATCTAATGTGTTCGGTAGTTCTTCCGAACTTAAAAAGATAAGTTCCAATTCTTCCCCGGAACTGAGAATCTCGTCCAAACTTAAATAAGCGGAACAATCGGAAGGAATTTTTTCCAAATCGATTTTCAATCCGAGTTTCGAAGAGTAAGCCAACTTGGGAAGATCTTGTAAAAGTCCGTCGGTAAGATCCATACAGCAGGAAACCGAAAAACGTTTCGAAAGTTCTTTGGAAACGTTCAGTCTCGCTTTTGGGGTAAGATGTCTTTCCAAGGCGAGATTCCGAAGCGGTTCCGGCACGTTCAAACTCTCGTTCAAAAGTTTGTAACCGAGCAAAGAAAGGCCTACCGAACCCGTGAGATAAAGAAAATCTCCGTTTTTACCACCCGAACGTTTCCAAGGCCGGGCCGTAACACCGATTAAGGTCAAAGTCAGATTGAGAGAAGGAGAACGATACGTATCTCCGCCACAGAGTTCGATATTGTAAAAAGATAAGGCTTCTTGTAATGAGGAAGAAAAAGGACGAATCCATTCTTCCTTGGAAAATTGGGAACTGAGACCTAAATTGAGAAACGCCTTAGTCGGAACTCCGCCGCCCGCAGCGATATCGGAAACGTTCACTTCCACGAGTTTCTTAGCGATTTCTTTCGGACCGCTCCACTCGGTTCTAAAATGAGTTCCTTCGCAGATCGTATCGGTTGTAAAAATCCGACCTTCTTCGTCCAGATAACAATCGTCAGTTTGAGCGGTTCCGGGCGGATAGAGAACACGGATGATTTCCGATTCTTTCAAATTTAAATTTTCCTTTAAAAACCTTGACTTTCTTTTCGATTTCAGATTAGTCGAAAGACTATGAAACAAATCATTCTATTCTATTGTTTGATCCTACTTCCTTTTGTCGCCGGATTTTCTCAGGATACCGGCAAAAACCAAACTTGCATATACTCGTATGATCACGCGAGTACGAAGCTCACTTGGAAAGCCTTTAAGTTTACGGAAAAAACTGGGGTCGGCGGTTCTTTTGATAAAATCCAAGTGGTCGGAACGAAGGCCGGAAATTCCCCGGAAAAAGCCCTCAAAGGAATGAAGTTTACAATCGATCCGAATACGGTTAACTCTGGAAATAACGATCGAGACGCAAAAATCAAGTCCGCATTTTTTTATCCTTTGAAAAAGAACGGAAAGATCGAGGGTAAGGTCGTTTCCGCAGAATTAAATTCCGACAAAACCTCCGGAAAAGGAATCATTTCCCTAACTTTCAACGGGATCACCAAAAATCTAGACGCAAGCTTTACTCTCCAAGAGGGAACCCGACTGAGTGCGAGTTCAAATTTGGAGCTCGGAAACTTTAAAGCTCTGGCGGCAATTGACGCACTCAATCAAGTATGCAAAGATTTGCATAAAGGAAAAGACGGTGTTTCTAAACTTTGGCCGGAAGTCGAACTTACGATTTCCACTCAACTCAAAGCGGATTGCAAGTGACAAAACGAAAAGGATTGTCTTGAATTTGTTTTTGCACTTTTGGGGATATCTTTCTATCTCGCATAACCTTATTTAACGTGAGTTCGGCGTAAGAAAATGAGAAAGAATTTTCTAAAAGTAAGAGTTCTACTTTTAGAATTTGTCCGTAAAATTGCGATTTGTTGTAGGTCCCACATTTTAAGAATAGATTTACAAAGTTCAAATTTCAACTTCCTACAAAAAATGAATCACGCCGAACTCACGTTATTTAGAAATATGTTCAGGGGTATCTTTGTTCCTAATCCGTGGGAACTCCTGCATTGTTAGAAACGCACCGAATGATTGTAGTCAATTTTTCTTAAGGTTTTAGAATAAGCTCTCAGTGATATTCATCCCGCGATTTAAATGTTAGAAAACGAAACGTAACGACCACAAAATCCTTCAGAATAATATATGAGTAAAAAAGAATATTCTAAATCTATCGAAGGAAATTCGGAAAAATCCGATATCCTAAAAGAATTTAAAACCCTGCCGGGAGTTGGAAAATCGATCGCGATGGATTATTGGAATCTGGGTTTTAGAAGTTTGGACGAGATTCGGTCAACTGATCCGGAAAAACTGTACATTCGCTGTTGCGAACTTCACGGCGGCTATGTGGACCGCTGTATGCTTTACGTCTTTCGTTGTGTTCACTATTTTTTGAACACTAAAAAACCGAATTCGGAAAAGTTAAAGTGGTGGAATTGGAAGGACACAGAAAAAATTCAGAAATCGAAACGGTAGTTAACACCGAGTTGAACATAACTAAGAACCGTTTTGGATTCGTATAACATCGGAATCAAAATTTTCGGTCCGAAAATTTTCAGTCCGATTTGTTCCTGATTACCTTCGTTGTCGGATATATAACCGGTTTGGAGAGTGTTCTTTAAAATCATATTGCTCGTTTCCACGAATACGCTCCAATTTCCTTTTATTTTTGTAGAAAATTTGAGATTAATTTCGGTTCCGGTTGACTTCCACCAATAGTCCAATCCGACTTGGTTGAGACGAAACGGCGTATTTGAGTCACCGATTCTATATTCATAATTTTTAAAGGAAGACGGACTCGCCATATCCAAATGAAGAATTTGTCCTTGAAACACAAATTGTTTTAGGAATTTCCATTCGAATCCGATTCCGAAACTGTATCCTTTATGATGACTCGAATATTCGCGAAAACTAATACGATTCGGATTGACCCCACTTTCCGTCGAGGGGCCCAGACTATCCACTTCCTGACTTGTGTTTGTCCAAATTCTCTCGACACCTCCCAAAATTTGCAGATCCAGAATGGGATGTGGGTAAGGAGTAAAGCCGACGCGGGAGGAAATTTTTTGAAATTTGGTATTTGCGTTTCCAAAGATTGCATTAGTCGCTCTTTCACCGGACGAACTTGAACCCGAACCCCCGGTTCCAAAAGCAAGAGTTTGAAATCCGCTCACGTCGATATTATGTTTCGCTTCCGTTCCCCGTAGCTCGAACGTAAAACGATTCCAAGCGTACTGGATTCGAGTCGTAGAACCATTGTTTGGTGTTTTGTATGGATTGGTAAGAATTTCCGCCTGACCCGAACTACTGAAAGCCAAACCTGCGTATTGAATGGTTTGATAAAAAGGTCGAAGCTCGGATTGCTCGGTTCCATTTCCGATTCCGAAGGAAACTTCGAGATAATGTCTTTTTGAATTTATAAGCTCCCGTTCTCTTTCTTCGACACTTTTTTCCTTAGACTTCTGTGTTTCAGCAAGTACTGTCGCTTCTCTTTTCCTTTGACCTTCCTCTTTGTGTTTCTGAACCTCTTCTTTTTTAGAGATAGGCTCCACAATTTTAGTAAAAGAAATTTTCCGAATGATCGTTTTTTGGAAAACTTTTGTTGTACCATCCGTAAGTTTAAAGGTGACGGTTTCCTTATCTTGGCTGATGATATTACCTTCCACCTGCTTGCCGGATTTCAAAAGGAGAACTTCGCTCCTAAGAGAAACTGATGAAAGCAAAAAAACGAAGATTGAATATGAAATAGTTTTTTTCATAAGTTTGTTTATCGGAGACACAGTATCGGGGAATGTTAACATATCGTTTTAATTCTGCAATTCGATTTAAATTTCTAAGAATGAAATCCGGTTGAAAAGAATCCTAAATTATCGGCCTGATCGCGATCCATAAAAAGCGGCAATGCGCTTGAGTTTTCGGAGAGATCCGTAAAAAACAAAATACTCGGAGCAACTATTCTCAAAAGTTAGAATTGCATGAGTAGTTTGAAATCATATCATATTTCTATAACACTCATAAGACTTATGCGAGTTCTCAAAATGAGAAAGGCGCTTCTCGTCGTATTTTGGATAGGACGGATTTTTATCCTATCACCTAACGAAATTTCAAAATATAAGGGCAGAAGTAAAAAAGATTTTTCGGTCGTTTACGTTTATCCAAAACAGACAAAATTCAATCCTTAAAAGAGGAATGGTAAAATCAGAACGTTTTCGACATAAGCCTCTTCTTGAGAAAAGAACCGAACCTTTCCTCCTTATCAAGTTTACTTTCTAAGAGAAGAACTCTTAAATTCTTCGGGGATTTCGAAATTTTGACGAAATCCTTTTCGGTGCAGACGAGATAATCGTAGTTTTTTGCGATCGTCTCCAGAGCGTTTTCGTCTTCAATCGTATAAGAATAATGATCTCGGAACGTTCTGGTTTCTAACTCGACCGGTTGAAATTTTCGAATCATCGAAAAGAAAATTTCCGGATTTCCGATTCCGGTAAACGCATACACTTTTTTATCGTAGAATATTTTCGGAGAATCCATCCGCAAATCGGGAGATAAAAGTTTATCCGGTTCTAAAGAAAAACGAAGAATTCTTTTCGAAAATTTCCTTTGAATATTCCGTACGATCCTCTCCGCGGAAAGTTCATACTTTGAAAATACGATCCAATCGGCCCTTAGTAGAGAGGAAATCGGTTCTCTCAAACTTCCAGCAGGGATTAAAAAACGCTCCTTACGAATCCTACTCGAATCCAATAAAACGATATCCACGTCTCTTTCCAAAGCGTGATGTTGAAATCCGTCGTCCAAAATCACAATCGGATTTTCCTTCATTTTCAATTCTTCTTTAAAACGGAAATAGGTAGAATGTCTGTCTCTTCCGATCCAAACCTCAGCAAACGGAAGATGTTTTTTTAAAAGAAGAGGTTCGTCTCCGGCTTCCCTCGGAGAGGATTGTTGTGAAACCCTATGCCCATGTTCGGATCCCGCCGCACCGTAACCTCTGGACAAAAGAACGATCTTTCTTTCCGGAAATTTTTTATGAATTAGTTTTGCGAGATAAATCGAGAACGGAGTTTTTCCGGTTCCGCCCATGGAAATATTTCCCACGCTGATTACAAAGGCTCCGGAAAGTTTTTTCTTTTCGGTAAATCTTTGATCGAATAAAAAGAGAACACGATAAATAAAGGAAAGCGCATACAGAACCGGAAACAAAGCGACGTGCAAAAACGAAAGAGGATTGAACGATTTCATGAGCAAGAATGCTTTTACATTATACGCTTTCCGAGGATTCGACAAACTGGATGTCGTAGAGCTTTTTATACTTACCGTCAAGTTGGATCAGCTCCGCGTGTGTGCCGGATTCCACGATCCTTCCGTCTTCCATCGCAAAGATGGTGTTCGCAATTTGTACCGTGGAAAGTCTATGAGCGATAATGATTACGGTTCTATTTTTGTAGAGAGACTCCAAAGCTTGCTGAACCAATCTTTCCGATTCTGTGTCAAGCGCCGAAGTCGCCTCGTCCAGAATCAGAATTTCCGGATTGAGAAGTAAAGCTCGAGCGATCGCGATTCTTTGTCTTTGACCGCCCGAAAGCATCACTCCGCGTTCCCCCACAATCGTATCAAAACCCTCTTCAAAGGAAAGGATAAATTCCATCGCGAACGCCTGTTCGCAGGCGGAACGAAGTTGTTCTTCCGTCACACTTTGATTTCCGTAGCAGATATTTTCGCGAATCGTTCCGTTGAATAAAAATACCTGTTGAGCCACGATTCCAATTCTTTTACGAAGATTACTCAAGTCCAATTCCCGTATATCGATGCCATCGATGAAAATTTGTCCTTCCTGAGGATCGATCAACCTCGGAACAAGATCGACTAACGTGGATTTTCCTGCTCCCGATGCGCCCACCAAGGCGACGGTTTCCCCTTTCGGAATCTCCAGATTGATTTCCTGAACTGCGGGAGTCTTGGCGCCTGGATATGTGAAAGTTACGTTGTTAAACGACAACCCCTTCTCCATTTTTTTTAGGAACCTGGGACTCGCAGGATTTTGAATGTCCGTCTCTTGATCCAATAACTCGAACACGCGACTTCCCGCCGAAATCGCGCTTTGAATCGAATTGGAAAGCATACTCATTTGTTTAAACGGTCTCATCAAAAAGATCAGAGTCAAAAAGAACGCCATAAACATTCCGCGAGAAAATGTTCCGTCTTCCATGAGATACGCCCCGAAACTCAGAAAGATCACGGCTATGATCGAACTGAATAATTCCGTCAGAGAAGGCCCGACCTGATGATAAAAATGGCCTTTGAAAGTTTTATCGGAAAGATCCTGGTTGAATTCCCAAAAACGTTTCGCCTCCACCTTCTCCATGGAAAAAGCACGGATCACCCTAATTCCGGAAATCACTTCCTGAAGATGTCCGTTTAACGAAGAAAGACGTTCCTGTTGATTGCGGGTCGCCTTACGGATCTTGTCGGCAAACGCCGAGACCGGACCCATCACAATTGGAACTACGATGAAAACCGCTAGAAACATCTTCCAACTCAGATACATAAGAAGAAGTAGATGTGTGACAATGTAAAAAAAATCGACGATCGCATCCTTCAAATCCGAACTAATCAGCTTACCGAGAACTTCCACATCGTTGATGATTCTACTCATTAGGATTCCCGTTTTTTCTTGTACGAAGTGATTGAGAGGAAGAGTCTGAGCCTTAGCGTACAATTCCGCCCTTAAATCCCGAATCGCGAGATAACCCGCCGAATTAATGCAATAAACCGCCGCCGCGAGAAAAGTGAGTTTCAAAAGATAGACGGGAAAAACCACAAAACAAAAAAGTAAAACGAGTTGATCATGGCTCATATTCTTCAGAGAAGAATTGAGCCGTATCTTCCACTCCGCAAGTCGAAGCTCGATCGACTCGGTCCTGGAGAAAGAATCTTTTTCCTGCAAACGTTGTAAAAGAGCTTTATCTTTTTTAGTCAAAGAGATTTCGAAATTCGTTTTTTCTCCGGTGCCAAGGGAATCGAAAATCGGAATCAAGGAAGTAAGAGAAGCCCCATTTAAAACCGAAACAAAAAAGGAGAGTACGATTCCCAAAGTTAATCTGTATTTGTACTTGAAGGAATACTTTAGGAGCCGTTTA
This sequence comes from Leptospira weilii, assembly GCF_006874765.1. Lineage (NCBI taxonomy): Bacteria > Pseudomonadati > Spirochaetota > Leptospiria > Leptospirales > Leptospiraceae > Leptospira > Leptospira weilii. The sequence goes on along the minus strand of NZ_CP040840.1, from coordinate 506,351 downwards.
TAGATGTTCATTGGACAGGTTTAGTCTTTTGAATACTTCTCTAACCTTTTTTGCAGGAATCCTTGTTTTGTCCTTTCTTTTTTCCGATTGCGGTTTCAGGGAGGAAGACCCGGAAGAATTGATTCTTTCCATACCTTCGGACCCGATCAGTCTGGATCCGTTATTTTCTACCGATTTATCTTCCCGTACTGTTGGAAAATTTTTATATCCGTTTTTATTTCAAAAAACTCCGGAAGGCAAGCCCGCATATCAACTCGTCGAATCGTTTCGCTTGTCCGGTACGGGAAAAATCCGTTCTCTCAAACTCAAACTCAGGTCGCATCTTTTATCCAACGGCGAAGAATTAAGAGCGGGACAGGTTCGAGAATCTCTACGAAGACTCGTAACCACTCCGAACCCGAGAAAAAATCAATACGAGTTTATCAAAGAAATCAACGTCCTCGGTCAAAAAGAAATTGAACTAAAAATTTCCGGAGGACTCAGACAAGCAATAGACGCTCTTTCTCTTCCTCCCGCCGGAATCGTTTGTTGCATAAACGGGAACGAAAAAAAATTGGAAGCGGATTCTTTCGAAACATTAGAAAAAAACAATATAAGTTCGATTCCGAAAGCGGGCAAATACCTTCTTAAAGAGTGGAAAAAGAATAACTATATCCTTCTTGAAAAAAATCCATACACAACCGAAAACCTTCCTAAAAGAATTCGACTGAGGATCTTAGCGTCGGCTTCCACCGGAATTTTTTTGTTTTCCAAAGGAAGGATGGATCTGATGCGTCTCCCGAATTTTTTACTCAAAAACCCTCACATCAAAAAGGAGAATCTTCGGTTTCGAAAAGGACAAGGAGTCCAATATATCGCGATTCGGGCAAATGAGCCTTGTTTCGACGAAAACTTTAGAAAAGCCTTAAATACAATCGTTGATCCGAACTTAGTGATTCGAAAATTATTGGAGGGGAATGCCGATTCCACATTCGGTCCAATTCCGCCCGGAAATATATCACAAACGGAGATGCAAAAGATCATCTCGGAAAATCCAGAAATTCTTTCGATACAAACTCGTTCCCAAGAGAAAGCCAAGGAATATTTGAAAAAGTCCATTTGTTATCCGAAAATACTCGAAAGAGAAATCGATTTTAGAATGCGCGGCGACGAGGAAAATAACGCGAATGGATTGGCATTGGCGGGATTTTTAAGAGAACTCGGATTAAAAATAAAAATCCGCCCGATGGAAAAAGCGATCCTTTATAAGGAAAACGCGGAAGAGAAAGGCGATCTAACGTTGCTTTTTTGGTACGCGGATTTACCCGGAGCTTGGCACTTTATCGATCCGTTGTTTTCGGGAAAGGACAAAGGCAACGGAGGAAACCGAGCGCATTATGAAAATCAGGAACTCGAAGCTATATTCTCAAGAGCAAAAAATTCAGATTCCTTAAATCCGGAAACGACCAAAGCCTTACAAATTCTTCTCAGAGAAAATCCTTGGATTTATCTTTGGTCTCCGCATGAGACTTTTCTAATATCCGAAAAAGGGAAACGTTATTCTAGTTTGGAGGATTATCTGTAACTTCCGGAAGTTCAAGTTCGACAGAATCCGCGTCGTTTTCCTCCCCTTGAGGAAGGATCGTTTTTTCGGTCGTAGCCGCTTCCAACTCTTGCGCGGAATTTTCCGAAGTCGTAACGGCGGTAATACCCTCGGGAGCGGAAGGTTGTTCCCCGATGTAATAATATTGACCGTATAAAGGATACAAACAAGGAACGGACGAATGCAGCAGCAAACCGGTTTCCCCACACACATCGACTTTCACAAAATCGCCGTTAAACGGTTTTACGAGAGTTTCTGAAAAGCCTATGTTTTTTGCGATATAGTTCACATAACGAAACCAGATATTTCCGCTGATTCCGGAACCCGAACCTTCGAACGGAGCGCCCACGTCATTGCCAATCCAGACTGTCGTAACTAAATCGGGATTCACGCCAGCAAACCAAGCGTCTCTTACTCCCTTACGGGATCCCCATTTTTTACGAGCTTCTTTCGGAGACTGAACCGTTCCCGTTTTACCGCCCATCGGAAAAAAGTCTTCGTCTTTCAATTTGAGTTTCATCGTACCTTGTTCGCTTAATACCGCTTCCAAAAGATTGATCGTTTCCGCACAGGCAACCGGATCTAAAATCTGAATCGCTTCGTTCGGATCTTTCAAAGGTGTGGAAAACATTTCGCTTCCTTCAAAATCCGTAATTCTTAGAATTTGAACGGGAGTAACTTTTTTTCCTCCATTTGCAATCGTAGCATAAATCAAAGCAAGTTCCATCGGCGACAATTCTCCCGAACCGAGAGCCAAGGAAAGATTCGGCTGGAATCTTTTTTCAAGAGTCGCCTTGTCTATATCCAAGATCATCGAAATTTTTTCTAAAAAGTCATTCACACCGAATTCGTTTAACAATTTCACGGCGATCGTATTGACCGATTGTGCGAACGCAATCCTGGCGGTGATATTCCCTTTATAACCTTTGTACCAATTTTTTGGAGAATAACCTCGGATGTTAATCTCCTCATCCACAACCGTGGACGAAGGAGTAATAATCCTGTTTTCAAACGCGATTGCGTAGATCAAAGCCTTGATCGTAGAACCGGGTTGTCTGAGCGCAGAGACCGCTCGATTGAGCCTAAATATATTAGAGATTTTGTAACTACCGACCATCGCCTCGATATAACCGTTTCCGGGATTGATCGAAATCAAGGACCCGTTCATGTTGTCGACGATGGATTGTTGGATTCTTGCTTCCTCCGAATCGCCTCTTTTCACGTAGGCGGCTTTTACATCGTTCAGTTTTTTGCGAACGGATTCGATTCCCTCTCTTAGGGATTTTTCCGCGGCGTCTTGTTTATCATAATCGAGAGTTGTATAAACGTTCATTCCTCGGGTCTCAATGTCGATTTCGTTGAACGTATCCAAAATGTGCTGACGAATTCCGTAATTAAAATCCGGGGCGAGATTGATCGTAAAGTCCTTGTCAAAACCGTATCGTGCTATTTCCGAAGCGTAGAATTCCTTATCTCCGTCTTTTGTAATCTCGACCTTGTAAAAGTATTTGAATGCTTTCAGATTGGATTCGATTTTTTTTGCAAAATTTTTTTCAATGCTTGCGGGATTCGGATGCAGATGTTGATTTTCGGACATAGGAGTCAGAACCAGTTTTTGCCTTTTGAGCGCCGTCTTGAGGCTTCGGACCGGATTGTAATTCGAAGGAGCGGGAATGATTCCAACGAGCATCGCAGCTTCGGCAGGAGTCAACTCGGCCGCGGCTTTGTTGAAATAGTAACGGCTCGCTTCCTCCACTCCCGTATTTCCCTCACCTAAGAAAATCCGATTGAGATACATGGAAAGAATCGTATTCTTGTCAAACTGGCTTTCGAGATAAAAGGTACAATAGAATTCCGTAATTTTGTTAAAGATATTTCTCGCTCCCAGATCCAAGGTCAGTTTTGCGAGCTGTTGAGTGATCGTGGACCCGCCCTGTTTTTGAAAGGTGGTGAGATTGATGATGATCGCCCGCAAAAGCGCGGTGTAATTGATTCCGTGATGATTGTAAAATTCCCTATCTTCGGAAGAAAGAAGCGCCCAAATGACGTTCCCATGTTCTGCAAGATTGTCTGTGCGGATTGGTTTAAACTTTCTCCTCGAAAATTCTCCGATTAGCTTTCCGTTTCGATCCAAAATTCGAATAGGACGAATCTGACTGATTTCGTAATAATTTGTGACTTCATTTTTGAATTTATCCAGATTGGAAACGATTTCGTCCCTTTTGGTCAACCAGACCACGTAAGAGCCCCCGATCAAAAAAGAAACGAGCGCGATGATCGCAATGATCGCATAACGAAATATGAATCTCCAATACGCTTTTACGAAACGAAAAAAGCCTACGAAACCTTCTTTGAGTATATTAAAAATAGAGAATATTTTTCCGTTGCCGAATGTCATCGCTCGTCCTAAAGCCCAATATTCAATCAGAGGCTATCTCAAAAAGAAACATTCATTCCTTCACATTACGCTTTGAAACAACAAAAAGATTTTTGAGACGAAATCGTACAAGAAAATCCGAAATTGAAATTATCGCGACTTACTAAATTTCCCTTTGGAAACGGTTAATTACCTTTTCAGACCTCAAGAAAGACAATAGAAACGACCGTATCTTTGTAAAGTATTAGAAATTTTTCGAAATAGAATTCCGGTCAAAATTTAGAAACCCGCCGTGAAATTTAAAACCGCCGGTTGTCAACCGAAAATTACTTGAAATCATTTGAAGGTAGGATTTCGAAAAAGAGTTTAAAGTAAGGGAACGAACTTCACTTCGCACTTAGATTCAAAAGACCAATCGTTCCAACTTCTTTTTGCGGTTATTAAAAATTGTTTTTTCTTTCCCATCGGAAAAATAAAAATTCCTCCCGGAACCAGGGAGTGAAAGTAAGAACTTTCCACGCCGGGAAGATCGGGAAGAGCGGCGCAGGAAATCATCTTATCAAATTGAAATTCAGGTTTGAGAATTTGAGTCGCATTTCCGCTAACAAAATGATTTGTTCGAGTGCAACCCGGGCTCCAAAGTTCCAAATTTTGAAGCGCGATTTTATGAAGAGATTCGAAGAACTCAACGGAGAATAACTTCGCTCCAAGAAAAATTAAAACGGCGCTTTGATAACCCGAGCCGGTGCCAATTTCGAAAATTCGATCGCCTTTTCGAATTTCAAGAAGCAAAGACATCCATGCAACCATGAACGGTTGTGAAATCGTCTGATGATATCCGATCGGCAGAGGTTTGTCGTCATACGCCTGCGAAACATAAGAATCAGGTACAAAACATTCTCTCGGAATCGAACGCATCGCCGAGAGAACTTCTTTATTGCGAATTCCTCGAGAAACGATTTGGAAATCGACCATATTCTTTCTCTCTTTTTCACGAAGAATCGGATTACAAATCTTAGATGAAAAAAACATTGATCTCTCCCTAACAATGATTCGGGGAGAATGAGCCGCTTCCGATCTTTTTCGTTGACAGTGAAGGCTGTTTTTCTATGCTGTTCATGGGTTCGGCCTTGTAGCTCAGTCGGTAGAGCAGAGGACTGAAAATCCTTGTGTCGGGAGTTCGATTCTCTCCGAGGCCAGAACTCAATAATTTTTTCACCGGGCCGTTTTTCTTTCTTCCCCTAACTTCCAAAGTTCCGCAAAAACGATTTCGTCAATCACCTTACAAAGTTCCGGCTTGTACAATTTTTTAACCGGAGGTTTCGGATAGATATGAATTTCGTCGGTGTCGGGAATGTAAGTCATCATCTTTTGAATCTGATCTTCGCCTTCCACTTCGTACATTGTATAAGACATTCCTTTGGAGGGAATAACTTGTTCCGTTTCTAAGTATTTCATTCTATTGTGTTCACGCTCTTTCAAATACGAAAGAATTTCCCGCTGGATGTTTCTTATAGGCTAATCAAATTCAACGTATTTGTAAAGTAAAAGAACGTGGAAAAGTCACTCATCTTACTCAGAGGCCTACCGGGAGCCGGTAAAAGTACGCTCGCCAAACTCTTGTCCGAAAACGGGAGATATCCCATTTTCAGCGTGGACGACTACTTTACGGATCCAAAAACGAAAGAATACAATTTCGATCATAAGAAGAACCATCTCGCATATAAATACTGTGAGGAACAAGCTCGTAAAGAAGCGGAGAACGGGGCCTCGAAAATTTTCTTGGATAACACGTTTACTCTTTCTTGGGAAATAAAGCCCTATTTTCAAATCGCGTCCCAATTCGGATATGCGGTTTTCGTAGTCACCGTGGAAAACTATCATAACGGAAAAAATACTCACTTCATCGACGATGAATCCTTGAAAAAGATGGCCTCAAAATATAAAGTTCGCCTCCTACCCGAAAATCTTTTAGAATGAAAGTTTTATGGTTCTATGTCTCTTATATGTGCCATTCCCGTAATCCTGTCATTGTTTGGCGATTTTGTTTCTGTAAAACTATCGATTCTATAATTTGAGAATTTATATAAAAAATTTTATATTTACCGAATTACAATTCGTTCTATACAGGGCGTTTATACTTTGTCTTGAGTAAGGATTTGATGATGAGTTCAATGAATGGTGTAAAACTGAAAAATCGAGATTTAGATGTCATAAATTCCCCGGAACAAAGGAAACATATTATTGAAAAACATTTATTAAAACAGAGTTTGAATATAAAAGGAGGCTTCGATGGGGAAACGGTTACCATTCAGAAATACGTAGACGACGGGGAAAAAATCGTAGTGGAATTATCGAGCGAAAAGAACTTTCCGGAAAACGAGGAAATTGTTTTGTATCGAATTCTCGCCAAGTACGTTCAATTGGAATGTAGCTTTTTGAAAAAACTCAGTCCGAAACTTGTAGAGCTCAATGTAAACAAAATCTCGATCGCCAAATCCAACCGGGCATTTCCGCGTTATCTTGTCACCCAAGATACGGTGCACGTCACGAACATCAATTCTTCCAAAACAGTTATCGACGCGTCCTTGTTTAACATTCCCACTTTGGTCAAGGTCAGCTTCGAAGATTACAAAGCGAAATTAAAACCGGATAACCTCGGCTTGATCGAAATAGACGTTTTCAAGTCGGATCAGGACGATAAGTTCGAATTGGTCAAACGAAGTAAAAAATACATTCACATCGAAAACACCTCTTTGGAAGACTCCTATACGTCCAAGGATGAAAACCAAATCAGCGTGGAAGATAATATTCACGAGGAAATCGCGTCTCTGATGAGGAAATATAAGGATGAAAAAATTATTTCCGAAATCATATATCCGATCATTTATATCAATCATTCCAGACAATCCATTCCTCTCGGTTATATTTGGGTCAGAAACAAGGAAAAGACTCTCGGTAAAGACACGATCCAAAAATTAGCGGAGCTTTCCAAAGAGATGGTCGCGCGAATTAAAGAGTCTAACACAGTTTTAACCACGGAAAAATTTCAGGTTATCGACATTTCCAATAACGGCATCTGTATTAAAATCACGGATCCTCATTTGATCCAAACTCTTCCCAAACACACAGGATTCGTTTTCGACATTTATATTCGTATGCAGGGATATTTTAAAGTGTTCGGAGCGATTCGTTGGGTTTCTTACGACGAAGTCAGTAACCTGATTTTGGGTCTGGAACTGGTAGGTAAATCCTCTTTTCCAGGAGAAAGAGAAAAGTTTTATAAAAATATTGAACTTTTAGGCCAAGGGCAAGTTTCGGTTTAAAGGCCCAAGCGATTTGATTCTTTCTATTGGAGTATAGTATGATTTTTGAAAATGGCACTCTGATCTTAACTTTCAGCGCTTCTAACTTTGTTGAGACATTTTTTCTTCGATGATTGTTCTTAACTCCTAAACGCCAAAGGTATTTGCTGAGTTATCAACGCAAATCCATATACATCTTTACGGCTTGATATTCGATTTCGAACAAGCCGTAAGGTTTGGATTTTCTACAGTGCCACCTCATAACCTTACCCACAAATACTTGGATCCGAAGATAAATCTGTCGGAATTACGACAAACCTTCTGTGAAACTTAGTTCCCACCCTTATTTTTGGGTGGGGGTGGAGGCGGAAAGACTCGGGAAATTTTTCTCTATCAAAAAATCATACTTCTTGCAAGTAAAAAGTATCATTCTTGTCGGAACACTTGAAAAATATCAGTTTTTTATCCTTATTATACCAAAAGCCCTCTTAATTTGTGGGTAAGGTGATGGTGCCACCTGGGCCGCCTCATAACCTTATCCACAAGTACTTGGATCCGAAGATAAATCTGTCGGAATTCCGACAAATCCTCTGTGAAACTACGCCCCACAGAGCGACCTATCTCGCGACCCTTCGGGAGCGAGATTTGAGTTTAGGAAGCGTTGTGCCTGAGTTTCTCCCGACTTTGGGTGGTGGGGCTCGGGAGACTTTTCTCTATCAGAAAATCATACTTTTCGCAAGTAAAAAGCCTCATTCTTGTCGGAACACTTGAAAAATATCAGTTTTTGATTCTTATTATCCCAAAAGCCTTCTTAATTTGTGGGTTGGTTACAGTGCCGCCTGGGCCGCCGTAAGCGCCGCTTCGTAATTCGGCTCCGATCCAATTTCGGAAACGAGTTCTACGTAACGAACCGTATCCGATTTATCCACGACAAAGACCGCTCTTGCGGAGAGTCCTTTGAGCGGACCGTCCGCGATATGAGTTCCGTACGCTTTTGAAAACGAGAAATCTCTAAATTGAGATCCTGTTACGAGATTCGGAGAATTGATTCCTTCCGTGGAACAAAAACGTTTCATCGCAAAGGGTAAGTCGCCCGAGATAATCAAAGTTGTAATGCCAGAAAGCCCCGCCGCTTTTTCGTTGAATACTCTGGTTTCCAGAGCGCAAACAGAAGTGTCCAAACTCGGAACAGCTACGAGAATTTTTACTTTACCCGAATAATCTTTAAGACCGAATTCGGCGAGATCCTGTTTGATCGCTTTGAAGTCGGGAGCCTTATCTCCTGGAGCGGGAATTTTTCCTTCTAACGATACCTGATTACCTTTGAGTGTAACTTGTGCCATTTAAATTTTCCTAAGTAATATTATATTTAAAGAATATATGAAGAATCGTTTTACGACTCTGAATTTAATCCGATTTTTTGCAAAATGATTTTTCGGTGCAAGAAAAAACCTTATATCGATTTTACGAAACGATCAAATTCGGCGCTTAAAAAATTTTGACCGAAATCCGAAATCGTATATAGAATCGGCTATGTTGAACCAGGAGTCGGCCTGAAAATTCGCTACCGATCCCTATGAAATAGAATACCGTCAATTTGAACACAAATCCGGCGTTAGACGCAGAATTTTGCACACTCTATTATATAGAGCTGAGTAATGAAATAAAAAAATCGAAAGTTGTCGACCCGATTTATCGAACTGTAAGTTGAGTCGAAGTGGAATTGTTTCTATGTTTTTGAGTTTTTTCTGGCAATAAAATGATTCAATAGATCGGCGATTTCCTCTTTACGAAACGGCTTGCTGATGTATTCATTGATGCCGGACGCCAAGCAGTCTTCCTTGTCCTCTTGACTCGCATTAGCCGTCATAGCAATGATATAAGGACGAATGGACTGATTGGTATGTTGTGTGAGAATTTTTGCAGTTTCGATTCCGCTTAATTCCGGCATTTGAATATCCAGAAAAAAAACGTCGGTTCCTTTTGTTTCTATGTGATGGAGCGCTTCGATTCCGTTGGAAACGATCACAGGTTTGTACCCCAGCTTTTCTAAAACTTTTTTGATCAACATTTGATTGGTTTCATTGTCCTCGGCTACAAGGATTCTTAGGTCTTGAATGGAAGTTCCGTTCGTATCGGGGTTCAGTTTTTTAGGTTCGAAGTTTACTTCCGATCTTTCAGCGAGAGGAATCCTGCCCGAAATTTCAAAAACACTCCCTCGATTTATGACGCTTTGTGTGGTCAGTTTAAAATTCATCATTTCTGCAAGACCTTTGCTGATCGCAAGACCGAGTCCGGTTCCTCCGTATTTTCTCGAAACGGAAGTATCCATCTGCGTATAGGCTTGGAATAACTCTTTGAGTTTTTGTTCCGGTATCCCGATTCCGGTGTCCTTTACCCGAATCCGTATATCGCATTGTTTCGAATCGGATTTGATGTCGAATTCAAATTCGATCGATACGCTTCCTTTTTCCGTGAACTTGAATGCGTTTGAGACGAGGTTGACTAGAATCTGTTTCAGCCGGTTCGGATCCGTCGAAATGATCAAAGAGGAAGGTTGATCTCCAACCATTTTGAATTCCAAATTTTTACGTTTTGCGTATGTCTCAAAAAGATAGAACACGTCCCTTAATAGATCCATAAGATCAAAGGCTATTATTTCGATTTTCATATGAGACGATTCTAATTTAGAAAAATCTAAAATATCATTTAGAAGGTTGAGCAAAAGATTGCCGTTTCTTCGGATTATGTCTACGTATTCTTTTTGTTCCGGTTGAAGTTTCGTTTCCGATAAAAGACCCGTGACTCCTAAAATTCCGTGAACCGGAGTGCGGATTTCATGGCTCATATTCGCAAAAAACTGACTTTTAGATTTTTGGAGTTCTTCCTTTTTTTCGTGAACGAGAACTAGCTCCCGATTCTTTTTAATCAACTCGAAGTTTGCGATGACTTGATCGGATAACACTTTTAGAATCATTTTCTGTCTGGAATTTAGACTTTTCGGTTCAGTGTCGAATACGCAAAGAGTTCCGACGTTAAATCCTTCGGGTGTTTTTAGGGGTGTGCCCGCATAAAAACGAATATAAGGCGGGCCTAAAACGAAAGGGTTGTTTTGAAATCTTTCGTCCTTTAAGGCGTTTTCGATTTCGAAAATTTCATCTTGAATAATTGTGTATTGGCAGAACGAAATGTCTCGCGGAATTTCGGAAATATTCATACCGATTTTCGACTTGAACCAAAGTCGATTCGTATCGATCAAAGAAATGAGTACAAACGGAGAATCGCAGATATAGGCCGCTATTTGTGTAAGCGAATCGAATTTTTCCTCCGGAATCGTATTTATGATCCGATAAGAATGTAGGGCATCGAGTCTTTCCTTCTCGTTAAATGGAATCGGAGCTGAATGATTCTTAGATGTTTCCACGGATTCAAACCGGGAATATTCTTTCTAAAAAAATTAAATTAAGCAAGAGGAATTTGAATCAAAAAATTAAATTCGAATGATTTGAAAGTGCTTTGGAGAATCGGAACCGTCTCGGTATAAACAATTCTGCAACTGTCTCATTTCTTTGCAGATTCTTTGTCTAATTCTCGAAGCAAACGCCCATTCCCCGAAGTGATAAGGGTATTTAAGTTTAGAATGATTTGTAAAAGTTATTTTAGTTCCTCGACTCGAAGTTTGAAATGTATAAATGTCTCTTTGATCTATAAACGAACTATGAATTTCCATAATCATTCGAGAATTTGGAGTCCATTCCTTTGCGAAATAATTTGCTTTGAGTTTGAAAGGCCCGAAAGAATAGAGTAGCTCATAAATGGGAAAATGATTTCCATTCCTGGAAGAAATCGGCGAGACGTTGGAAATTCTATCCCCCCAATAAACTAAATTTCTAAAATCCGCCACAAACCGAAAAGCATCGTCTAAAGAATATGAAACTAAAAAAGTTACAGTAGTCGTGATCATGATTCCAACCGTTATATTTATCTCAATAAAGTATTTGCATCGCGACCAGAAAGCGAGAGGAGCGCTTGATTTATGAATCTGAGAAAAGTGAAAACTATCAGACCGTCTCTGAGAACCATCGAAGGGGGAGGTTTTCCGGTACGGAGACCTTTTCCCGTTCGAGATTTAATTCAGCTAGATCCTTTTCTGTTATTAGACGAAATGGGACCTGTGGAATATAAACCCGGAAAAGCGATCGGTGCTCCAGAACATCCGCACAGAGGATTTGAAACGGTCACTTATTTATTGACCGGAGAGATGGAACACAGGGACTCATGGGGGAACTACGGAAAATTAAAACCCGGAGATGTCCAGTGGATGACGGCAGGTTCCGGCCTGGTTCATTCCGAATTACCCTCAAACGATTTTCAGAAAAAAGGCGGTTGGATGCACGGTTTTCAATTGTGGGTCAATTTACCTTCTTCTCAAAAAATGAGTCGTCCTAAATATCAAGACACTCCTTCCGAAAGAATTCCCGAAATTGAAACGTCCGATGGAAAAACAAAAATTAGAGTTATCGCGGGGGAAGTGTTCGGAACAAAAGCCGTAATCGAAACTAAAATTCCAATTTTATATTATCATTTTTGCCTAATTCCGGGCGCGGATATCACTGTTCCTGTTCCTGAGTCGTATAACGTATTCGCTTTCCCTTTTTCCGGAGACGGCATTTTGCATACTGAAGAAGGGAACATATCCTTAAAAGAAGGGGAAATGGTTTGGTTTGAAAGAGGCAAAGGTGAGGTTCGATTTTCTCTACACGAGAATTCCCCGAACGATTGGCAATTTCTTTTGATCGGAGGAGAACCGGTGGATGAACCGGTTGCAAGATACGGCCCTTTCGTGATGAACACTCAGGAAGAAATCTCTCAAGCTTTTTACGATTTTCATTCTGGGAAGATGGGCGCAATTAATTCGTAAAACATTTTATTCTAATGTAAAACTTTATGTTTCTCAAAAAACATAAAGTTTAGAAATTTTAGACGAGCGTTCCCTTTTCAAATTTCGCTCGGTTTGAAATGGTCTCTACCTTATTTTGGGGGCTTTGTCTTATGTTCTTCTTTTGTTTCAATTCGATTTAAATATAAATTTGCTAAGAACCGGTCTCAAAACTACCTATTAAAAAAGTTAAAAACAACGATTGAGCTTGCAAGATAAAGAGAAGCCAGATAGTTTTCTGCTTTTCTTTCCCAGCGAATCAAAATAGCTCTGAATCGATTATGCCAACTATTTGTTCTTTCAACGACCCAACGTTTAGGTTTTCCTTTGTATTTACCAATGAGAGGTTTTTCACCTTTTTTCCGAATATGAGGTCGAATGTTTCTTCTTTTGATCAATGCTTCTATATCTTTGAAGTCATAACCTTTATCTAAACAAAGGTGTTTTGGTTTTTTTCTTTTTCTTCCGGAAAAAACCAAGATGGAATTCAATGTATCTTTTACATTGCGTTTATCATGAACGTTCGCTCCGCTCAACGTAATTGCCAATGGAATTCCGTTTCCATCCGTAAGAATATGCCGTTTAACTCCCAATTTGGCACGGTCTGTAGGATTTTTCCCGGTTAAACTCCCCCTTTGGGAGCCTTGACCATTGCGGAATCCATCGAAGCCCAATCCCAAGCTATCTTATTCTTCACATCATAATATTTTAAAATAGATTTATAAATCTTTTTGAATACTCCCGCTCGTTCCCATTCTTGAAATCTTCTGTGACAAGTTTGACCCGATCCAAAGTCATTCGGAATTGCACGCCACTGACAGCCTGTTTTCATTCGATAGATGATACCTGCCATTACGACTCTTGTTGGAACGCGATTGCGACCACCTTTCGGCTTTGACTTCTCTTTTGGGTTCAAAGGGGCTATTTGTTTCCAAAGTCCCTCGGGAATCTCTGAATAATATTTGTCCATTTCACAATTATAGTACTACACTCTCAAAGTACAAGGAGTTTTGAGACCGGTTCTTAGTTTCACGGAGGATTTTGTCGTAATTCCGACAAATTGATCTTGAGATCCCATTACTTGTGGGTAACGTTATGATAGAGAGACATTCGCTGAGTTTCCTGGGTCGTTCGATGGATTGATCGCTCTCTGAACTCAGTGTCTCACTCCTTAAGGGTCGTTCGACAGGTCGCGAACCATTTTATCTATGAAACTCGCGAGCTGCGACAACGATCCGCAGCGACCCTTCGGGAGCGAGATTTGAGTTTAGGAAAGCTCTGCGCCTGAGTTCAAGGGAGTCGTTGCACTTTAGTTTCTTATTCGCCCAAACTTTCTTACGACCCTGCTCACGTTAATTTAAAGCGGTCTTACTCAAAAAGATTTTTGTCGATAAAATCAATAACTCTCAGAATTGATCAACCTAAAATGTTTACGATACTTCCTAAATCCGGCGATGCAAACTCGCGTCGAGTAAAAACGAAAGTAGAGATTATCTCAAAAACACTTTATCTTTGCCTAAAATTCCGACTCCGGTCATCTTTGAGATAATTTTTAGATAAATTTCTTTTTTAATTTGAACTAATCAATGTGGGGATTGAACAACGAAAAAGATCGATCGTTAACAAACCCGCACATAAACTACCCATGAAAACATGCCCGTAAGGGCTCTTAACGTTAAAAATGTTTTCGACGAAAATCGAAAGATTTTATTCGCGAGGTTTGAGTTTATCTTATGGAAAATTCTTTCGCAAAGCTTCCTTCGAAAGGTTTCCATCCCAATCCATTTGAATTAGAAGAGCGTCTATGTACTGAGCCGGTTTTTTCTTCGTATAAGAAAGGATAACGTAACCTTTATCGTTTCTTAAAATCTTATTCGCCATATAAAGTCTTTGAGAATGTTTTCTTTCCCAGACCTTTTTTCCGTTAGAATCGAACTTAACGACAACCATAGGCCCCTCTCCATCGGAAAGTACGCCGAAAAAACCCTGATCCGGGGATTCTATAATCGGACCCATAAAATTATGGCCGCCTAATTTCTGTTTGGTCTCCCAAATCGTCTCGCCTTTCGGAGAAAACTTCAAGAGCCAAACCGCTTGACCACTCGGCCCGAAAATTCCTCCAGACAAAAGTAAATTCCCATCGGAGAGTTTGAGGATGGAAACGGCCATATCTTCCGCATTAGGACTTCCGAATCTTTTTTTCCAGAGTTGTTTTCCGTCGGAATCATATCGATGAATGACCAAGTCTCTTTGAAATTCCCTACCGGAGACGTTATCCGTGCTTACCGCAAAGATTAGGCCTTCCTCGTAAGCCACAGTAGCGCTCGGAGCAAATTCCAAATCCGGAATATATTTGGAACTTTTTACGGAACCGTCCTTTCCGAAAAGCGTATATAGGAAACCGGTTTTATTCCCGTTGACGACAACGGTAGTATCGCCTTGTTTTTCGGTAGTTTCCAATTTGTAAGAAACCGAAACGAGTCCTCTGAACTTTTCATTGGAAAGTTCCTGAAGATGAAATATATGAGGATCCTCGAATCCGCAAAAACCATCGCAAAATTCTTTCGCCTCGAGGATCTGATCGTTTATCAGACCTCCCCGGTCGTCATATTTCGAAAAAACAATCTTTCGATTATAAGTTCCACTTCCAATCGATCCGGCTGTGACAAAACCTCCGTCTTGAGTTGCGAGAAGATTCTCTCCCCGAATGCTATCATGGTTATGAACATTGACCGTATAACCTTCCATATCCACCGGTTTACTCGTAAAAAGGTATCTCCACCAAACCGGATTTCCGGAAGAATCGATCTTTGCGGACCAAGCGGCGCCGTATTTTTTTTGTTCGATTTTAGAGTTCGTATTTAGTTTCGAGCAATCGTTTGAAGAACCGACAACGACGTAACTCCCGTCCTTTAAGGAAACGACTCCCGATGGAAGTTCCTCCGGACATTCGTTCGGCTTTAATCCGTTGTATTGTTCCCCTCCGAAAAGGGTTTGCCAAAGAAAATTATTCTGCGCGAAAGCGGAAGTACCGCACATTAAAAAAGTTAAAAAAACAAATATTCGTCTCATCGTATGTTTCCCTGTGAAAGGGAAGTGTCCGAGAGATTTTAAAATTGTAAAGAATTTATTCAAGTCGGGATGGAACTTCGCATTAAATTTTATAGAATGAAACGAGCTTTCGAAAATAAATTCATATAAAAGAGATACTCGGAGAATGTCAGATTCGATCCGAGAAAAAACGTATATTTCGAATTTCACGTTCTATTACTCGAACGCATGAAAATGGTATCAAAAATTAACGGACGGTCTTTGCAAAGATATAGAAGCGCTCACAAAATTGCGCCGAATCCAGAATCGCTGTTTTTTTGAAGAAAATCTAACATTCTAAATTTTGAAACAAACTTATTACAGTCTTCTTTTCACGCGTCCGAGCAGTAATAACGTTTGTTTCCGTTTTTTTATTCCTCCCAATATTCCCATCTTAAAAATCGTCCCGAGTAAAATTACATTCCGAGACAACTAAGCGTGAGTTTTCGAGATAAATTTTCGGAGAAAAATATGAGTAAATTATAAAATTCTCAACCTATAAACGGAGTCATCCTTTCCATAAGAATTCTTCGATTGTCCCCACTTTGAAGAGCGATAACTCCCCGAATAATCGCTTGTCTACGATCCGATTGTTCCTTAGACCAAGACCTGATTCGATTGGCCAGAGGAAAAAAGAGAAGATTTGCGAATGCGATTCCGTAGAAAGTGGCAATGAACGCGGTGGCAATCCCTTCTCCGAGCGCCCGAGTGCCCGCGCCTAAATTCTCTAATACTCCCACAAGGCCCATAACGGTTCCGATGATTCCCACCGTAGGAGAAAACCCTCCCGCAGTTTCCAAGATCTTGGCAGAGTTCGCTTCTTTGTCTTCCATAGCGAGAGCGGACTCAAAAAGAATTTCCTCCACCGCGCGAGGGTCGGTTCCGTCCACAATCAGTTGGATTCCTCTCTGAAGAAACGGATCTTGGATAGATTTAAGATTATCTTCAAGGGAAAGTAGGCCGTTTTTACGAGCTTGTTCCGCAAAATCCAAAAAGAGTTCGCCAAGAGGGGGTTTACGTCTTGGAAAAACCGCGGTCTGAAGATTCAAGATGAGATCTTTGATTTGTTCGAGGGAAAAGCTCGCAAAGGTCGCGCCCGCCGTTCCCCCGATAATGAGAAGAAGAGCGGAGATTTTAAAGAAGGAAAGAAAATGCGCGCCTTCCAAAGAAATCGCAATCAAAACGGATAAAAAAGCGACGGAAAGACCAATGAAAGTGGGATTCATTTCCGCAAGAGTCCCTACGATCATCGGTTTTTACAAGAAAATTCTGTCTTATCAAAAAGAGCAACGAATCTCGCAACAATCCCGATATGAAGCCTTCGAACAAATACGTTCTCAAGCGTAAGCTAATTGTGAAATAGGAACTTCTTGACTTAACGGAATCGATAATATCAATAAAGAAATCCCGCGTACTATTCCAATATCTATTTATGGAAAAATGCGTATCTTGAGTTTCTTATCGCCGCGCGAGAATCCCTCAACGGATATCAATGATTAAACGATCATAACAAAAGACAATTCGTTATAAAATGGTCCACATACAAATGACAATCGGCACGTCTTCATTACAAATCCCCATCTAGGAGAATTCTATGCCAGCTTATGAGAAGGAAGTTTTTCCCGGTTTATATACGATCGACTGCGATTACATCTCGCCGGGAGTCGCGTGCGCTTATCTGGTAGTCGAGGGTGAAGAGGCGGCCTTTGTGGAAAACAACACGAATCACGCAGTCCCTATTTTGCTCGAAGAATTGCGTAAAATCGGACGCAAACCAGAAGACGTAAAATACATTATTATCACTCACGTTCATCTGGATCACGCGGGAGGCACGGGATTGTTGGCAAAATACTGCACCAATGCGACGATCCTAGCGCATCCAAAAGCGGCTCCGCACCTCATCAATCCCGAAAGATTGATTCAAAGTTCGATTCAAGTTTACGGAGAAGATAACTTTAAAAAGTTATACGGAGAAATTCTTCCCGTTCCCAAAGAAAGAGTAAAAAGTCCCGAAGACGAAGAAGAAATCAGATGGGGAAATAGGATATTCAAATTTTATTATACAAGAGGACATGCAAATCATCATTTTTGCATCCATGATTCCTTAAGCAACGGAATATTTACGGGTGATTCTTTCGGACTCGGATATAAGGATTTTGCCGTCGGAAAAAATCCGATTCTATATCCTTCCACGACCCCCACCGATTTCAATTCGGAAGAGGCGATGGATACGGTGGATAAAATTCTTTCCACAGGTGCGGATAAAGCCTATCTTACGCATTTCGGAGTTTGGAAGGATTTGGAATCCGGCGCACGCCAGATGAAACAGGGTTTGCACGCGATGCAGAATATCCTTTCCTCCGGAGAAAGGTCCGGACTGGAAGGAGACGCCTTGCTCGAATTTTGCACGGGGCGGGTAAGGGCTTATTTGGAAAGGGAGCTTTCAACTCAAGGAATCCTCTTGGGGAAAAAAGAGGAAATGCTTCTCGAATTCGATTCTAAAATCAACGCACAAGGTTTAGTCTTCCAAATCGAAAGGAAAAAACGAAGGTAAGATTTGAAAAAGAATTGCAACTCAGTATATTTTTAAATAAAATCTTATTTTAGAATTATTCTAAAATATAAGAGAGTAACCGATATGAAACAACTTACGGAGAAAATGTTCTGTTTAGCGTTTCTGGGAGCTGTGTTAGCATATTGCGGACCATCTGAAAAAACGAAAAAATTGATGGATGATTCCAATAAGACCTTTGGGACCATCCCCGATAAAATGCCGGGTGGAGAAGCAGATACGCCGGAATTGATTCAACTGGGTGAAAAATTATATTTCGAAAAAAGACTTTCCGCGAACAACACGCAATCTTGCAATTCCTGTCATAATATTATTGGGAAAGCCCCAGGAGTGGACAATCTTCCTACATCTCCGGGTGCGTTCGGAAAAAACGGAGTTAGAAATTCTCCGACTGTTCTAAATGCGGGTTTTCACTTGGCTCAATTTTGGGATGGCAGAGCAAAGGATCTGAAAGAACAAGCCAAAGGACCGATTTTAAATCCTGTGGAAATGGCCATGCCCTCCGCGGCGGAAGTGGAAAAGAAAATCGGTGAAATTTCCGAATACCAAGATCTTTTCGCAAAAGCTTATTCGGATTCCTCGATGAAAGAAAATTCTAAAATCTCTTCCGTTAATATGAAAAAAATTACCTACGATAATATTGTGGGCGCGATCGCGGCCTTTGAAAGAACCTTAAAAACCCAAGACCGTTTTGACGATTTCCAAAAAGGAGATTACAAAGCTCTTTCCGCGGAAGAGCAGGAAGGTCTGGAAAAGTTTTTGACTACGGGTTGCGTCACCTGTCATGTCGGTCCTCTTTTGGGCGGGAATTCCTTCCGTAAACTAGGACAGATAAATCCATATGAAAATACTAACGACAAAGGTCGCCAAGATTTGACAAAAAATCCTGCGGACGCTTTCGTCTTTAAGGTCCCTTCTCTTCGTAACGTGGCGATTACGGGCCCCTACTTCCACGATGGAAAAACGACAACTCTGGAAGAAGCGGTCAAAAAAATGGCTTATCTTCAATTGGGTAAGGAACTCTCCGAATCCGATACAAAGTCGATCGTAACTTTTCTGAAGACGTTGACCAATAAGAACTAGTCTGATTCACTGGACTTACAGAATTGAAACCTATTCAACCGGCGGTTGCTTATGCGATTAGCCGGTATTTTTTTGTCCGAAGACCGACGGTTTTAGGATAAGTTCTGAATCAACGGAATCATATCCTCAAAGACGGATTTCCAGAACCCGGGATACTTGCTTTGATCCCTGGCTTTTTCCCACTCTTGGGGCGTATATACGAATAGATTGAGTTCGACGGGAAGAGCGAGAAGTTCGGGAAACAATTCCGGTCTGTTGAGAAAAGGGACTTTGGTATCCAGAATTAAAATTAAGTCCACATCGCTGTAAGCATTTTGGGTATTTCGTGCAATGCTTCCAAAAAGATAGGCTTCGATCGTTTTATCTTGGATCAAAAATCGAATTTTCTCCATCAACTCTTCCCGGCTCATGCCGCCAAGCGGATCCCGTTTTGGATAAACAATAACGCTCATTTTAGTTTCATCCCGATGCTCAATTACCGTTCTTGCTGAATATGACTTACAAGTTCTCGCCATAACTTTTTATATTGAATACCGTCATGCGGATCGCGTTTCATACTCAGAGAGTAATACCGAATCTTCGGACCGGACATTTCGAAGATGAAATAGGTATATCTTTTAACTGTAATACGAATTCCCTTGTTTTCTACTTTGTCCTTAAGGTGATCCCTCGTTAGAATCGTCCATTTTCCGAACTGAAATTCCTTATTATCCAAAGACAAAATATAGGAATAAAGTTTTGTAAAGTTGGAAGTAGTGATTCCATAAATGTTCTCATCAATCCAAAGATCTAAGCCGGGAGTTTTTCTTGCGTAAAAATATTCGTCCTTCCATTTTTTTGAATCGATAGAAGGTCGAGTCGAAACTTTTAGAATCGCCTTTTCTTCCTCTATACCGAGATACGTAACAACGTGTAGATCCGAACTCTTTCGAATCAAAGTCTGAAATTCGTCAGGACTGATTTCTTTCGGCTTATCACAATTGAAAAATATCATCGTGGAAAAAGTTAGAACGAGATAAAAATAGATTTTTTGAATTTTATTCGATTCATATAGAACAAGTTTCTTGTAATGTTTCTGAATCAAGCCCAAACCAGCCACGTTCTTATTTCTGTTTCTAATGGACAAAACAAGTTTGAGCAAAAAAGCCCGAACGAAGAGACGCGGCGGCCCATTCCAAATCTTTCTCAGCCTGAGCGAGCCAATCTTTCCATCTCGGGTTTTGCATCATACTACCTTTCCGAAAGAGGAACGTATTTCCTACCCATTTCTCCGGTATAAATCTGCTTTGGACGAGCCTTGCTGTAGTTTCCGGAAACTCTTTGCTCTCTCCAATGCGCCAACCAACCCGGAAGCTTTCCGATCACCTGCATCGCGGTGAATAATTCTTTCGGAATTCCAAGAGAATGGAAAATTACAGCGCTGTAGAATTCGAGATTCGGATATAATTTTTGATTAATGTAATATTCATCATTTTGCATATAATCTTCGATTTTGAGAGCCACTTCCGCGATCGGACTTACCGGATTCTTTTTGTAGAAATCGTGGAACAGCTTACTCGCAATGATGGCTCTCTTACTTTTCGCCTCGTAGGCCTTGTGTCCGAATCCGTTCGAAAATAATCTTTCCGAATCTCCTTTGAATTTTTCAAAGTATTCCGGAACCGACTTTCTGGATTTAAGAATATCTTCAATCAAACCTACGGCCGCGACCTGACGACCGCCTTCCCTCGAACCCCAAAGAGCGTTGATCGCAGAAGAAATGGAAGCAAATAAGTTAGCTTGCGTGGAACCGATTACCTGCACCGTCGTATTGGAAACGTTTTGTTCGTGATCCGCATAGAGAATCCAAAGTTGGTTCAAAATCCGATCGATGTCCTCCGTAGGAACATAATCCTTGGACGGAATCGAAAACAACATATAAAGAAAGTTCGTGCAATAAGGATGTTTATCCAAAGGATACACGAAAGGTTGGCCGACGATCTTCTTGTAGGAAAAGGCCGCAATCGTTCTGATCTTAGCGAGAAGTCTCGCGGAATGATCGATCCCTTTGTCCAAAGATTCCTCGTACTCTTCCGGATAATAACTGGAAAGAGAAGTCACCATCACAGAAAGAACCGCAAGAGGATGTCCTTTGCCCGGAAACCCGTCGAAAAGATTAATCATATCTTCGTGAATCAAAGAATGTTTGGAAAGTTTTAAAGAAAAATCCTTAAGCTGTTGTTCGGTGGGAAGCTTGCCATAGATCAAAAGATAACTGGTTTCCACAAACGTAGAATGTTGAACGAGATCGGCGACGTCGTAACCGCGGTATTGTAATTCTCCCGAATCCGGATCTCTTCTGGAAATTCGACTCACCGCATACGCGGTGTTAAAAAAACCGGGATCATACGAAATGAGTCCGGTTTTTTGATGAAGCCCGCGCATATCGATCCCTTTTTTACCGTCGGTTCCGGAAATCAACGGAAACTGGTAGGATTTTTCCCCGACTTTGATTTCAATGAATTCACTCATACCGATAGGGAACTTTAGAGAATAATATGCGTCAATTCTTCTAATTTTGCCAAAACCAATTTTATTTCATTTCATCCGGATAAAACTTCCGCTTGAATTCTCCGATTGCCATTTCCGAAAAACGTTCTTTGCCATAACCAACCAACAAGTACTTGGATCCGAAGATAAATCTGTCGGAATTCCGACAAATCCTCTGTGAAACTTAGTTCCCACGACGCGCCCTAAACACCGACCCATAGGAAGGTGTTTACTGAGTTTAGGAAGCGTTGTGCCTGAGTTTCCCTTATTTTTGGGTGGGATGACGAGCTCTGCTGAAGAGCGAGGCGCTGAGTTTGGAGGCGGGGAAAACTCGGAAGGTTTTTCTCTATCAGAAAATCATACTTCTTGCAAGTAAAAAGTCTCATTCTTGTCGGAACACTTGCGTTTTATTGTATGTAAAGTTCTATCCACTAAAATCTAACCCCTAATCACTAACACGTCGGAACACTTGAAAAATACCAGTTTTTGATCCTTATTACCCCAAAAGTCTTCTTAATTTGTGGGTAACGTTATGGTTCTTTGCCTATCGCTAAGAAAAGTATAGTCATTTCAAACCGCCTTCATAAAAGTAATGGGAGGTTTTTTCCATTCCCCTCTTAGATTCATATAATAAACTGAAGTAGTTGCGAAAATCGTAAACATATAGGCAAGTATGTATTCAAAAAAAGGATACGAAGGTTGTATCTCTAAAATCTGCCAACTGATCAACGTATTCGCAATCCAAGCCAACAGCAAGGCCAATAAAAACGAAAACGTTCCCAGAAGAATCCCTTCCCACAAAAAAACCTTTTTCAAAAAACCGGAGGTTCCGCCGATGATTCGCAACAAAGTCGTCTCTTCGATTCTTTCTTTGCGACTCGAATTCAGGGCAGTTACAACAAGCAATAAGGAGGCCCCTAAAATCAACCAAGTCATCAACCGAATCGTAAAAGATATTTTTTCCAGAATTCCCAAAAAAGCTCGAATCGCTTTATCCGTATCGATGATTGTTAAATTCGGGTATTTAGAAATCAGGCTCTTTTGAAGGTTATATCTCTTTTCCTCGGATTCGATTCTCAAAGAACTCAAATAGTAACTCGGAGCCTTTTCCAAAATTCCTTTCGAGAACAGCACTACAAAATTCGGTCTCATATCCGCCCAATTCACAGTTCTGAAATTCCGGATCACACCCGTAACTTCCACTCCACCGACCAAAAAAGTCAAACTGTCTCCCAAGTTTACTTTCAGATGTTCAGAGAATTCCTTTTCGACCGAAATTTGATCCTCTTCTCCTTTTCTCCAAAAATCCCCGTCTATAATTTTTTCCGTGGGATACGGATCGTTTCGATACGATAGGAAATATTCCCTGGTTCTCGCGGTGGATCTCCAATCCCTTTTGAAAGCGGAAGTTTCAGTTTCATCTTTTTTAACGGCTTCTTCGTTGATCCTGGACAACCTCGCGCCAATCACAGGCGCGACGATTACTTTTTCAGCGCCGAATTCTTTTACGACTTCCTCGAAATGTTCTTTTTGTTCGGACCGAATATCCAACACGAAAAGATTCGGTCTTCTTTCCTTGTCCTTGGCTCCGCTGTATTCCAAAAGACTTTCGCTTACGATCAAAGACAAAAGAAGAATAAAAAGAGAACTCGTCAGACCGACGACAGAAAGCGAAAGAGAGGTTCCCGGCCTGTCGAATCTTCCGACAATAAACACCACGAACGGAGAAAAATTCCTCTGGTTCCTAAATTTCGAAACCAATATTCTAATTCCGGAATATACTAAAAATACGATTAACGGCAGAACGAATAAGACAGAACAAAGAATCAAACCTTTTAAGGGACTTTCGGTTTCCCACCATGCCAACACAAAAAACGAAAAGAACAGAATCGGATAACCTATGATCTGAACGACTCTAAATCGAGGAATTCGATTGGCTTCTTCCTGGAATTCCTGTTTGAGAGCGAGAATCGGTTTTAGAGTTCGAATTTCGACCAACGATTCGACGGAAGAGAAAAACGGGATTAAGATTCCGATAAAAAGTCCCCAAAGTAAGGAGGAAAATCCTATAGTCGGACGAAAACTCAGAATCTCTTCTCCCGCAAAGTCGGGAATCCATCCCAACAATACGTTTCCAAACAGGATTCCCAAAACCGAACCGATTAACGAAAAGAAAAATAATTCCCCTAAGACGATCCAACTTACGGTTCCCGGACTCGCCCCCAAACATTTTAGAACCGCAAGCGCTCCCGACTTTTCACGAATTCCCGCGCGACTAACGAGTAAAATAGAGATTCCTCCCAGAAAGAACGCAGATAAACCGAGAAGACTGAAAAAATCCAACGTATTCGTTAAAAATTTTCTGGAACCCGAA
>NZ_CP040840.1:467500-480000 GCF_006874765.1 Leptospira weilii | reverse complement strand
TACAAATCGTTCAGTGCAGAAGAATGGAAACAATTCTCCCTTGTTGAAAAAGAGAAGATCCTTTCCGATTTCAGATTGGTGTATCAGGCCGAAATTCCCGTAAATTGGTGCGAGGCCCTGGGAACGGTTCTCGCAAACGAAGAAGTGGAAGAATGGATCGACAAGGGTTACGAAGTTATCCGCAAACCAATGCGCCAGTATATGATGAGAATCACCGCTTACGCGGATCGGCTTTTGGAAGACCTCAAACTCGTTCAATGGCCTTCTTCCACCTTAGAGATGCAAAAAAACTGGATCGGCAAAAGTGAAGGTCTTGAAATCACATTTCCGTTTAAAAAACCGTTGAAAAGCGGCTTGGATGGAATTCGAATTTTCACTACAAGGCCCGATACGATTTTCGGCGTGACTTATCTGGTCGTAGCTCCCGAACATCCGATCGTTTCCGAAATCACAACTCCCGAACAAAAACAAAAGGTGGAAGAATATCAAAAAGCCTCCTCCTTAAAAAGCGATTTGGATCGAATGGAATTAACGAAAGAAAAAACCGGGGTTTTTACGGGCGCGACAGTTCTCAATCCGGCGGATCCTTCCCGAGAAATTCCGGTTTGGATCAGCGACTACGTATTGTACGGATACGGAACGGGGGCGATCATGGCAGTCCCCGCCCATGACCAAAGAGACTACGAGTTCGCTAAAACGTTCGGATTAGAAATTCTTCCCGTCATCGAAGGTGAGATCACAGATACGGCCTTTGATTCTAAAACTTCGATTTGTATCCATTCGTCTTCCTCCGAAATTTCGATCGACGGCTTGGATTATTCTTCCGCTTCATCCAAAATCATCTCTTGGGCGGAATCCAAAAAAATCGGAAAGAAAAAAATCCAGTTCAAACTTAGGGACTGGCTCTTTGCAAGACAAAGGTATTGGGGAGAACCGATCCCCTTAGTTCATTATCCGTCCGGAATCACAAAATCGATTCCAGAATCCGAACTCCCATTAGAACTTCCTAATTTAGAAGAGTTTAAACCTTCCGGCACGGGAGAATCCCCCCTTGCTCTAGCCAAAGAATGGTTACAGTACAAAGATCCGGAAACGGGGGAAATCGGAACGAGAGAAACGAACACGATGCCCCAATGGGCAGGTTCTTGCTGGTATTACCTACGTTATATCGATCCGAAAAACGGAAGGCTTTTTTGTGATCCGGAGCTGGAAAAAAAATGGATGCCCGTCGATCTTTACGTAGGCGGTTCCGAACACGCGGTATTACATCTTCTGTATTCAAGATTCTGGCATAAATTTTTATACGATATCGGAGCGGTTTCCACTCAGGAACCGTTCGCCAAACTGATTCATCAGGGTTTGATTCTCGGAGAAGACAAACGCAAAATGTCCAAGTCTCTCGGAAACGTGGTCAACCCGGACGATGTCATCCGAGAATACGGAGCGGATAGTCTCAGACTTTTTGAAATGTTTATGGGTCCACTCGAAATGGTAAAACCTTGGAGCACGAGAGGCGTGGAAGGTGTATTCCGTTTTTTGAATAGAGTCTGGAGGCTTTTTCATACGGGAGAGGGAGAATCATTTCGTTTGGATGAAATCGAACCGACCACTGAAGAACTCAAAATTCTTCACAAGACGATTCAAAAAGTCGGAGAAGACATTCCGAATTTTTCTTTCAACACCGCAATTTCACAATTGATGATTTTTGTAAACGAGTTCACCCCTTCGGAGAGAAGGCCGAAAGAAGTTTTAGAAACCTTCATTCTCCTTTTGGCTCCGTTTGCACCGCATATAGCGGAAGAACTCTGGAAACGTTCCGGCAGAAACAAATCCCTTGCGACCGAAAAATTTCCGGAAGCCGATCCGCAATATCTTGTCGAATCCGAGATTTTGATCGTGGTTCAAGTGAATGGCAAATTAAGGGATGAGTTCAAAGCACCAAAAGACATTTCCGAAACGGATGCAATTTCTATGGCTAAAAATCTGGATAAGATCAAAGGAATCTTAGACGGTAAAACAATCCGGAAAGAAATCTACGTTCCGGGTAAACTCGTCAATATCGTGATCGGTTAAAGCAGTTCCCTAAACGTTAAACTTATGAATTTTCATTAGAAAGAATTGTTGAAAAATTTCATAGTTCCTATTAACAAAACCGCTTCAATTGACCGTTTTCATGAAACAGGCCGAGAATTCATTTTTCAACAACTGACTCTATCATAACGTGAGTTCGCTGTAAGAAATCCATGATTCATTTTTCTGTAAAAAGTTGGAATTTGAACTTTGTAAATCTATTCTTAAAATGTGGGACTACAGAAAATCGCGACTTTACGAACAAATTCTAAAAGTAGGGACTCCGATTTTTAGAACATTCTTTCTCATTTTCTTACGACCCTGCTCACGTTATTATAAATAAACCTTGCTTTTACTTATATGGTCGTTAAAGCTAGCAACGACCTGAGTTTCGGTATAACAAATTCAAAGGCTCAGACTTTGAACTCCGTCCCAAAATCATTCGATCTTATCGGATCGCCGCGATTGTTCCTACGTTTTGGGACAGACTTTCAATATAAAAAGAGGTAAAAATGAATCCGAACAAATTATATGTTTTAAGTTTTGTTAAAGACGGTCGGCCTTGCAAAGGCGCCGTTAACTCCAAAGGGGAAGTTATAATCCCGCCAAATTTTCAAGAAATCGATTATCGAAGCGATCGAACGGAACTGATCCCTGCGGGAATTTTAAAGCCTAACTTTCAACATGCTTTGGACTTAAATTGGGGTTATATCGATCAAGTCGGAGAATGGAAAATCAAACCGCAATTCGATGGACTTATGAATTTTTATGACGAATGGGCCTTCGCCAAATCGAAGAAAGAAAAGAAATGGGGAAGAATCGACAAAACCGGAGCCTGGATAGAAGATCCTACATATCAAGAACTCGGTTCGTTTTCGGACGGTTTGATTTGGTTAAAGAAAAATAACAATCAGTACGTTTTTATGGATAAGGCATGGAAACTTAAATTTACTTTGGACGGATGTAGCGAACTATCGTTTTCTTTTTCGGAAAAACTTCTGGGTTTCAAAAAACAAGACAAATGGGGATTTATCGATATAAATGGCGCGGTTGCCTTAGAACCAAAATGGAATGGTGTTGGGCAATTTAAAAAAGGTCTTGCGCCGGTATTCGAATCTCCCGTATGGAGATATATCGATACGACAGGTCAGATCAAACTCTCCGAACCTTTAGAAGAAGCACGTGAGTTTAACGACTCTGGCTATGCTTCCGCAAAGAAGGGAAGATGGGGCGTTATTGATACGTTAGGCAATTGGACAATCAAACCCCAGTATCAGACCATGTTGGTGCCACGGGACAATGCCACCATCATTACAAGGCTCAAGGGAGAATGGTGTAAATTGAATATGCAGGGCGAAGTGATTGAAAAAATTCCCGTAGCTAAAAAGGTCGAAGGGATAACTTCATTCGACGAAAACGGCATTGCTATTGCATTTTACGAAAGCTATGGTCAACTTTTAAATGAGCAATACGAGGTAATTTTTGATAGTAAAAAATATAAAGTAAAATAAATATCAGGCTTCAAACAAACAGTATCCGATATTTATCATAACGTGAGTCCGGTGTAAGAAAGTTTGGGCGAATAAGGAACTAAAGTGTTATGACTCCCTGAACTCAGGCGCAGAGCTTTCCTAAGGGTCGCTCTGCGGGTCCTCGCAATAGCTCGCGACTTGAAAGGCTTTTTACGAAAGCGTTTCATTGAGTTCTTTTCACTCTAATTCCTTCGGAATTTAACTCAATGTTGCTCTCTAGGATCGCAACATAATAATCGCTTTCGCATTTTGTTATACCGAACTCGTATCTTCCATTTGACGAAAACGGAATTAGGCGCTTACGATTCAACTTTGTCACACATCCAAATTGTTGAACGCGACAATTTAGGTTTCGCAGAGAAGTCGTATCCCTAAATTCAAAAAACTATTTTAGAATCAAAAAAACAAGCAATCCGACAACGATCACCACGCCCGCGATAATGATGATTCCCAAAGAACCGGCTCCGGAGGAAGATTCCACTCTAGCCGAGGAAGCCGAGCTTAAAGTTTTGCTTTTTACTTTTGCAAGTCGAACGGGACGCTCTTCGAACGCCTGCAACAGAACGCCGGAAGGTCCCTTTGCAAAAATATGATATTCTCCCTTTCCGGTAGCGATCCCGATAAATTCTCCGACTACGTTTTTTACATTTCCGTCTTCGTCAATACCGCCTAGGGTTCTTGCCATAGCTTTTTCATCCATAGTTCCGGTCGGTAATTGAAAGAAAAGTTTGTCCCCTTCCGTTAATTCGTCGAAATCCACTCCGCCAACCGGAGCTAGGACCGTTTTAGAAAGGATAACTCTTCCGAAAGGTTTACGAAACTGTTCGATCTGTCTTTGTACGGGAGTTTTTTCCTGGCTTTCAGGCACTTGACCAATGGCAGGTTCCTCCACAGGACGATTGACCGAAGGAAGAATTCCGGAAAATACGTTCTTCGCTCTGAATTTCAAACTGGATAAATCTTCCACGTCGGCTTGAATTCGAACAATATTCACCTTTAATGATGCTTTAATCT
The DNA here is from genome assembly GCF_006874765.1 of Leptospira weilii. Lineage (NCBI taxonomy): Bacteria > Pseudomonadati > Spirochaetota > Leptospiria > Leptospirales > Leptospiraceae > Leptospira > Leptospira weilii. Next base: position 475,384 of record NZ_CP040840.1, on the reverse strand, counting down.
GATTCTCCAAGATATTCACCAAACTGGAGGCGTCGTTTTTTTCCCAATTCGCATAAGAAGACTGTAATACAGCTTTCGTCAGTTTGGAATATACGATCCTTCCGATGCTGTCGGAAAGTCCAGGATCGAACGGTTCCGATTTTGCGGCCTCGACCATATCCAACGCAAACGCAGCAGAATCTTCGAAACTCCGAATCTTACGAATCAACGGAGAGTTAGAAAACAGGGAAAAGATTTCGATAACTTCGCTTCTATACTTGCTGACCAGCGCGACCACCACACCGCTTCTGTTCTCGATATCGATTCTAATTTTTAAAAGAAAAGCGTCTCTGATCTTTCCTTGAATCAACTCTACTGCCTGCTCTTCCGTCAGCACAGACTCAAGCGCGAGATTCATAAGATTCGCTTGTTCCTGTAATTTATTGGCTTGATTACTCGGTTCCATTCATCCTCATTCTATGTGTCAGAAGCGACGTTTTGTTCTCTGGCGAATTTCAGCCTTTTAGGAATATAATCCTCTTTGAGCGGAATTTCGACTCTTGCAACAGTTTGCGAAACCCCTTCCTTACTGTAAATCGTAAACAAATGCCTGTCAAATCCGCTCTGTGCAACTAGAATTTCCACCATAGTGATCCCAAGTCCCGCCCCTTCCGTAGAATCTCCAAACTTCATAAAAAATTCGAAAAGATTGTCGAAGTCTCTCGAAATTCGGAATTTTTCCCGTACTCTTTTCTCCTCCTGATCCGTAAGTCGAAAATTATTTAAAACCTTCAAAATGACCCGATCCTCGTTGAAATGAAAGGTAACTTTAATCTCAAGCCCCTGTTCCTTCATTTTTTCCCTATAAAACGGAAACTTTTTGTCGCTTAAGCTACTATGAAAGGATTCCATCCCTCGAGCGTAGTCTTCCGAAGATTCTATATCCAATTTTGATTCTTTAAATAAAATTCGTTTGATCGCCGCTTTTGTCGCATTGACGATCAATTCCTTGGAAGAAGTATAAAGAAGTTCGCTAAGATCGAGACGATTGTATCGAGCGAGTATCTTCTGGATTATATATTTCAACTTTTTCTCACCATTGAGAGTGAGAACATACGTAATTAGGGAAATAGGGATTTCTTTTGAAATTGCAGAATCGACTTTCATTTGTAAGTCGGTTGAAACATCATCAAAATCCTCCATGAATTAAAAATTTGACGAAAACTTCCTATTTTTGGCGAAAAAAAGAATTTTAAAATAATTTTAAAAAATACCCTGGTTTATGCAAAAATTTATTCCGAGAGCAACAATTTCCGGATTGAGTCAATGACTTTTGTCACATTCGGTTCGATTCGATGAATGGAATTCACAATTGTAGAATCCACTTGCGGAATCTTTCCGTCGTGAAACTGAAGTTTGAATTCGGTGAATTTCAGTCCGTGAGCGGTCGAAATAACGACCACACTTTCCCCTTTGGCAATCGTTCCTTTTCGGATCAGTTTTTCCAAAGTCGCCAAAGCCACTCCCGTATGAGGATCATTGTATAAACCGAATAAGTCCGCCTTTGCCGCCGCATTCGCCAATTCCGACTCGCTAGCCTGTTCCACGACTCCGTTGAACTTCTTAAGAGTTTTAATCGCTTTTTGGATGGAAACCGGATTTCCAATTTGAATCGCGGACGCAAGAGTAGTTTTTGCGACAACCGGTTCGAAATTTTCAAAATTCTTTAAGTAAGAAAGATACAACGGATTCGCATGTTCCGCTTGGGCTAAAACGATTCTAGGAAGTTTATCGACGAGTCCCAAAGAAAACATCATTTCAAATCCCGCTCCGAGCGCGGATACGTTCCCGAGATTTCCTCCAGGAATCACGATCCAATCCGGAACCTTCCATTCCAACTGTTGCGTAATTTCAACGGAAATCGTTTTTTGTCCTTCGATCCGTAAAGAATTCATCGAGTTTGCGAGATAAATTCCCGCTTCCCTTGTCACTTCTTTAACGATCCGCATACACCCGTCAAAATCCGTGTCGAGCGCGATTACCTTGGCTCCGTTCGATACCGGTTGAATCAATTGCGCTTGTGATACCTTTCCCGCAGGTAAAAATATAATCGCCGGAATTCCCGCCTTCGCCGCGTAAGACGCAAGCGCAGCGGAAGTATCTCCCGAACTTGCGCACGCAACCGCGCGAATCTGCACGCCCGATGCAATCATATGTTTTACTTGGGATAATAAGACGGTCATTCCGAGATCTTTGAATGAACCAGTGTGTGAGATCCCGCATTGTTTTACGTAAAAACTTCCGAGCCCGAAACTTTCGGTCAATCGATCGGAAGTAAAAAGATGCGTAAGTCCTTCTCCGGAAGTTACGATGTTCTTGTCTTCGATATGAGGAAGAACCCATTCTCTCTTGTTCCAAATTCCGGAAGAATTCGGAAACTTTACGGAACGAAATCTGGAATCGAATTGATCTTTCCACTCTTGTCCCGAAACGGTTCTCAACGCATCCAAGTCGTGCGATACTTGGAGAAGACTTCCGCATTTTTTACATTCGTAGACGATCTCATTCAGATCGTATCTAGTTTTGCAAGAGTCGTTAATGCATTCAAATTCCGCTTTGTACCGGGTAAGAGTGGAGATCATATTTTAGATAGAATTCAAAATGTCCTTTTTTTTGGTATCAAATTCTTCCTGTGTGATGAGTCCCCCGTCGAGAAGCGATTTCAACTTCGCGAGCCTTGCGGTCGCGTCTTCCGCCGCAGGTTTTGCACCGCCTTGATTTTGTCCCATCATGTTGGCCATCATTCCCGCCATGTTCATTCCCATTCCGAGCCCCATTCCCGCGCTCATTCCTTCTCCGGCGGAACCGCCCGGATTGCTCGCCGCAGCCTCGCCGATATCCAACATTCTTTTTTGCTGATACATATTTCCCATCGTATCGATTTCGAACTTATCGGTGAGAACTTTCTGGATTTTTTGAAAGTTAGGATCGTTCTGATCGAAGTTGATCGACTGAATGAAAAAGTCCACGACCTCAAGTCCGTATTTTTGAAAATCCGGCTGAGTTTTGGTTTTACCGGCTACGGAGGCTTCTTCCAAATGTTGGGAGATTTGAGTGATAGGGACTCCGTTTTTTAATACGACTTCAGAGATAAAATCGCTGAGTCTCGTCACGACCATCGGTTTGAGAAGTTTATCGACCCCTTCATGATCGAACTTCTGCTGGGTTCCAACTACCGTGTTTACGAAAGACTTGGAGTCGATCACTTTTATATTATAATTTCCGAATGCTCTAAGTCCCAAAGTGATATGATACTTCGGATCTTCGATTTGAATCGGAGCCGGAGTTCCCCAAGTCATGTTGATCACGGACTTGTTTACATAAACGATTTCGGCAGTGAACGGAGTTTGCCCGCCAAACGGTAAGTTTACGAATTTTTCCAATATCGGAATGTTTCCGGTCTTCAAAGTATGTGTCCCGGGACCGAATACGTCCAAGGCCTTTCCTTCCTTAAAAAAAACCGCTTCCTGACTTTCGTTTACTACGAGCTGACCGAAATGACTGATATCATTTCTTGGAAATTTCCAGACGATTTCTCCGGGTTGTCCTTCGTATTTGATTACATCAATCAATGCCATGATTTATTCCTTTATCGTTAATTAAGAATCCGTGTGTTAAAAACACACAATCCTCTCAACTCTTTCACGAGATACGACCCATCCGCACATCTTAGAGTTTCGAAAACAATTCCTTTCTAGACCGAAATGCGTTTTCCAATCCGTCCAGAGCGGAACGAACGTCGCCGATCACATTCCGAACTTCCTGCACGGAGGAATCCGCGGTTACCTTGAGACCCCGGATTTTGGATTCAATGATTTCCACCTCTTTAAATAGGGAAAAATCGAATTCCGCGAGTTTTTCCAATTCTTCTGAAGTCGCTTTAAAACCCGTTCCGAGTCCGGTCAGCCCATATCCTGCGGAATGAATCGTATTGGTAAGTTTATCGATCAGTAAAACCGCGATCTCGCTGCTTCCGATCAGCTCCAATTTTCTTGCGGTTACAAAAGCCTCTTCCAATCTTCGAACCGGTTCCTTAAGAAGCGAAACCTTAGAAGCAAGCTCTTTTCTCAATAGAGAATCCGCATTCTGAAATTCGTGATCTTTGAGCGCGCTCGAATAAAGAGGAAGTTTTTCCATAAAATTCCGAATTATTCCCCTTTCGGTTCGATAGCGAGCGATCAAAGATTTTACAGGTGTTTGTGAAAGAAATTGACCCAGTACATTTTGGCCTGTGGCCGTTTCCTGTTGCATAACTTCAAGTTTTGCACGATTCTAAGATTGGATCAATGAAAAAACGGATCTTCTAAGAATTCCTCAAAACCCCGATTTACATCCGAAATTTAAACCGTTTATAAAAACGCCTTTCTATCCCAGCCGAAAGCGGATTGACCTAGAAAACAATTTCAAGAAACTGACTTCGGGTTCAAATACGATTGTGACAAACGTATCGAAAGCGACCCGATTTAAAGTTCCGTTTTGATTCTTAGAATTTTGGATTTTACAAATCAATGATCTCGAAACTGAAAGCGTTTCTCCTTCGGTTTTTCCAAAACAAATATTCCTCCTTCGCAGCCGCGTTTTTATTTTCGTATTTTCTATATTTGACGATTCCCTCGAAATATCTTCTTTCTGCGGATCATTACGAAAAATTCATCTTAGGAAAATCCATCTATCTGAGCGACTTTCGATCGTTAGACGTCTTTTATCCGGGATTCGACTTCGACCCGGAACTTAAATTCAGTCTGCTCCAAATGTCGATCGTAAACGGTCACAAGATCATCGCCTTTCCGATTTCATTAGGAATCCTTTATGCGTTTGTTTTTCCTTTCGGAGGAGTTTACGGAATTTATTTCCTATCCGCGTCCTTGATCGGGCTCGTTTTATTTTTGATCGGAAAAGAATTCGAAATTCCGGCCTGGCAGATCTTTTTATTTTCCTTTTTGTCACCCGTGGTGATGAACGGCTATCTGTTCATGGACGTCGGAGTCGGATTATTTCTTTTTGTGTCCGGAATCGTTCTCTATCAAAGATCCAAAAAGAATCGATCCTTTCTTTTTGCCGCTCTCGGAGGAATGGTATTGTCACTCAGTTATTGGTTCCGTCTTGAATATCTGATCTTTATCGGACTTTATTGGGCATGCGAAAGTTTTCTTCGTTTTCCATTTTCGAAAGAGGACAAAAAACGATTCTTTTTAACCTCGGTTGTTCTTATAATTTTATTCTTTGGATATTGCGGATTCAACCAATCGTTCTTTCATTCCCCTTTGGGGCCGAGATACAATGCGAACTATGACCATTCCGGATTCTCGAATCTATTTAAGAACTTTATAAATCTCTTATTTTATGGGAATCTTAAGTTAGGCGTTTTCGGATATTCTCCGTTCTTATTCGTAGGATTTTTATTTTTTCTTTCTATTCGGGCAAGGAACTGGAAGAATATTCCGGAAAAGGAAAAACCGCTTCTGATCTCTTCCGTTCTGGGAATCCTCGCAGCCGCAATTGTGGCGCCTAACGACGGCGGAGCGGAATCCGGATCTCGTTATTTAACTCCGGGCCTTCCCGGACTGTTCGTGCTTACATCAGGATTTTTTTCGTTTTTACGGACCCAAAAAATTCTTTGGAGAGTTTCATTTTACGTTCTTCTTGCAATGTCGATTCTTCCGACTTGGATATACTACAAAACGACAAAGGGCTTTGCAAAAAATACAAAAAGATTCCAGGAATTCACTCTCAAAGAACCCAAGGAAAATCTTTTGATTTTTCAGAACGGACTTATCGGTGGAATGGCAAGCGAAGGTTTATATTTTCAAGGGAGAGTTTTTCAAGCGACGGGAGTTCCGGAATTAGTCGCACTGCTCAAAAAATTTTCCATATCCAAAAACCGGAGTTCGGTCTCTTTCGAATACTTCGCGTATTCGAAAGAATATACGAAAGGAATGAAAAATTTGAAATACGATCCGAACACGAAAGAAGGAATGATCAATTATCTAAATCGATTCGATTCCGAGGCGATCTCCGAAATCAAATCCATCGAAATCGTAAACAAAAAAACGTTCGGGAACATAGAGATTCTCTACGGAATGTACAGGGAGAAATAACAATGATTTAAAATTTCATAATTTATTAAAATATAATTTACGAATTCAAATTTTTTTGGGTATTCGCAAAGGTCGATTTTAAAACCTGTTCCCAAATTCCAGGAGAAACCACAGTCATGATTGCCCAATCCTTAGTAACAAAATGCGGTATAGTTCATAGAGAACCTTTCTTTAAAGAATTTATAGGTTTTTTAAATCATCTTTTTCACCGCTAAATTTATAGCAGTCCTACAATTCGAATGCTTTGGCACACTCTTAATTTTTCCGAATCCCATTTCCAAATAACCTTCTCACAAGGATCAAATCAATGACACAAAAAATCAAAGAACAATGGGCCGTATTAGTTCTGCTCGTTATCGTACCGGTTCTTCATGTTTGGATCGGAACGGAAAACAGTTATATAACCGATTCGGCGTTAAAAGCCATGCAAACCGACTCTTTGATCCAAAACGATTTTCGAACGGAAGAACTTAGGTATCCCGCTCAGGAATTGGACCCCCATCATGATGCGTTTTTTCTTTCGGGAACCGGATTTGCAAAAGAAATCCACGGAAAGTTTATCGGTCAATATCCGATTGCGTTTTCCTTTGTCTCCTCATTGTTGCGATTGGCCGGGATAACTTGGAAATGGATGCCGATGTTATTGTCTTTTTTTACGATCCTTTCTCTTTATCTTCTTTCAAAAAGGAAACTCATAAGTCAAAGGACCGTTTTACTCGGTTACGGAGCCACGATTCTTTTCGCTTTAAGCTTGGATTTCAGCGAATACTCGATTTACTTTCTTTTCAATTCTCTCGGTTTTTCTTGGTGGCTCCGCTATCGGGAATCAAAAAAGTCCCGATATCTTTACTTCGCTTTAATCGCCTGTTCGATCCCGATTTGGCTACGACTAGAGTCCCTGATTTTTTTAGTAAGTTTAGTACTTTCTGAAATTCTAATATTTTGGCGAGAAGCGAGACATTTAATAAAAGAATTGAATCCTTTCGCGATTTTATTTGCCCTTTCTCCCGTGTTTTTGTTTTTTCTTTGGAACTTTTGGAATTACGGACACATACTGGGAGTAAGATTTATTTTTAATTACGGGAACGGTAATGTCTCATTTTTAGACAGGATTCTTCGTTTTTTTTCGATCACGTTCGTAAACTACGTAGACGGAATTCCGAAGTTCGGATTATTTTTTTGCTCCTCCTTCTTACTACTTCCGATCGTATATTATGTTTTTTTTAAAAACAAAAGAAGCGAAAAAATCAACTTCCTCCTCATGGTCATCGGATTGAATACGGTTTTAGTCGGAATTCTAGCGCCGAACGATGGCATCACAATCACAGGTAGATATCTGATACTCGCCGTCATTCCTCTGCTGATTCTTTGGGAGAACTGGAAGCCTCACACTTCTAAAATATGGAAAATTCTTTCAGTTACTCTAGTTGTTTTCTCCTTTCTAATCTCGGGATTGATTTTAAAAATTCTACAACATGCGACGAAACAAGAAAGAATCTATCGGGATTTTTACGCTCGGAACGAGACCTCGCTTTGGATTTTTACGGATCCGATTCTTTGCGGTCAGGCAGGATCGGATCATCTTTCCAAGAGAATTCTATGTTTTAATTCCGAAACGAATCTTGATCGAATATTAAAGAACCTGGAATCGGAACCTTCGGTTTCTTCATTGACCGTCTTTGAAATGAATGAAAAAGAATTCAGAAATTTTGAAAACAAAATACCGATGATTTTATCATACGAATCA
>NZ_CP040840.1:457500-462500 GCF_006874765.1 Leptospira weilii | reverse complement strand
TCCAACTCACACATCGATTGGGTTGTAAAAAAAGAAATCATGGGTTTATTTTTCAAATCAAACCCTCATAAATGTATAACAAAACATACATATAAATATCTAAAATAAATAAACCATTATAGGCATTAAATAGATATTAGATCAATTTTAAATAAATATACGCAAAATATAAATCCATATTTGTTTTAAATTATTAAATATGGGGAAATTATTCTTCATTCATGTCTTTTAAGTCATAAATGAAAGCGATAAACGCAGTTTATTCGATGTAAGATTCTTCGTATTTCAAGGAGTAGACATGAGAACAAAAAAGCGATTTATATATGCGATCCTATTGGTGTTGGTATCACAGTTCACAGCTTGTTTTGAAACATCGAACAACAATGTCGGTAACCCGATACTATCCCTGTTAAACTCTAAGTCTTCGGAGATAGTCAACGAACACAACGAACAACTGATGAGCGAAGAACCGCCAGAGCCGCCTCCGCCTTATCCAATTCCCCCAGAGTCGGAGCCGATTTACTGGAATCGTATGCAAGATTTTCCAGGATGGGGAAGACGGAATGCAGTGGCTTTTTCAATCAATGGAAAAGGATATATCGCAGCTGGAGAAACCACCTGGGGAAGTTGGCTAAGTGATTTATGGGAATACGATTCTCAAACAAGTTCCTGGACACAAAAAGCGGATATACCCTACCCTCTTGGATACGATCACGCGGTAGGATTTGCTATCAATGGAAAAGGCTACTACGGAACCGGAATTAATACCAACAGCATATCCAAAAACTGGCAAGAATACAATCCAAATACCAATCAATGGGTCTCCAAAAAAAACTTTCCGGGTGTTGCTCGGTTTGGAGCGGTTGCCTTTGCAATTGGAAATAAAGGATATTTGGGTACGGGCACCACCGGTTATGGCGTCGCAGGTACTCCGCGAAAAGATTTTTGGGAATACAATCCGGCCACAGATTCCTGGCGACAAGTAGCGGACCTTCCCGGAGTCGGCCGCTGTTATGCGACCTCGTTTGTAATCGGAAATTACGGATATGTTGGAACCGGCTCTCCGGACGGACTTACCAACTCACTCTTGAGTGATTTTTGGAGATATTTACCGGCTGCAAACGGCCCAGGTACCTGGGTACAAATTCCTTCCCTTCCCGCACGTAAACTATCTGCAATGGGATTCGGCATTTCAGGCAGAGGTGTTGTAGGAGGAGGTTATCCAAACGCCGGAGGTTATCCGGCGGATCTATGGTCTTATCAACCCGGGTATACTTCTTGGACGAGGGAACCGGATCTAGAATCGGTTCAGGGTATGTATCAGACCACATTCACGATCGGGCAGAACGCATTCGCAGTCGTAGGCAAGCATGTCTACAAATTTTACAAATCTTCAGAGGGATTGTAATTCAGCGAATTTGAAAAGTCAGGCCTTGCCTGACTTTTCTTTCTGAAACTTTGAAATCGGAGAAACGATATGAAAGAGAAAATTTTGATTCTATTGTGTTTGTGTATCCTGAACATTCTTTGTAAACCTCACAAAACCGAAGAGAATCAACAAGCCTCGGGAAAGTTTTCATCCTATACAAATGCGAAAATTCGCATTCAGACCTTTGACGTAAACTCCGGAGAATATGGTTATGATGTCTATGTCGACGGCTCCCGCTTTGTCCACCAACCCCACATTCCAGGTCGGCATGGAACAGAAGGATTCCAAAATCAAAAACAAGCCGAGCGGGTAGCCACACTTGTTTCAGAAAAAATCCGCAAAGGGCTGATTCCGCCTACAATCACCCGAGAAGAAGTTGAAAACGCAATATCTCATTCTAGAAATTGAAATGTTTATCGAGCGATCCGTAATTACCATAACCAACCCCACAAGTAATGGGATCTCAAGATCAATTTGTCGGAATTCCGACAAATCCCCCGTGAAACTTACGCCCCGCAGAGCGACCCATAGGAAGGTGTTTACTGAGTTTAGGAAGCGTTGTGCCTGAGTTTCCCTTATTTTTGGGTGGTGGGGTGATGAGCGACCCGTAGGGAGCAAATCATTGAGCCTGGAGGCGGAAAGACTCGGGAAATTTTTCTCTATCAGAAAATCATATTTTTTGCAAGTAAAAAGCCTCATTCTTGTCGGAACACTTGAAAAATATCAGTTTTTGATCCTTATTATCCTCAGAGCCTTCTTAATTGTGGGGTTGGTTATGGTAGATTACTCATCTCTACATAATAGAGTGTCCAAAATTCTGCGTCGAAACGTGGGATTTATGCTCAAATTAACGGTACTTTATTTTATAGGGATCAGTAGTATGATTCTTGGACGTAAGACAGTTCCGGATATGATATTCTTGATTCGAAGAGTCAAGAAGGCCGCTCCAAAACGATTACTCTTCTGATTCCGGAAGATACTTGGCTTCTCTTTTCCGAAAAAGATTTGAAACTTCTTCTAAAGAAGATTCCTCAATTTTTGAAAACGTATGGTAAGCTTCTTTTTGCTTCAGAACGTCTCGGTAAAAAAGCTGGACGAACCTTGTATCAACTCAGTTCGGGAAAACGAAAGACAAAGCGAATCAACATCCGAGTGAACTCTGCAAGTCGGACTCTTTTTGGAACTTTCATTATGGCCCAAAAGCATGTCTCGCCTTTATCTTTTCGATTATCTTCTTTGGAATATAAAGATTGGCGCCTTCCTAAGAATAAAACAAAGTTTGTGGATAGATTCTTAATTCCTCTTCTTTCTGGTCGACTTTGTGGAAGGATTCTTTTCTTTTAAGATCTCCTCCCATTTCTCTTTCAACCAAACGCCGGATTCCTTAGTCTTACCATCCGCAAATTTTACGAGATACGGTTTTCCGGATATACTGGATTTGGAACCGATATGATCTATAAACTCCGAGATAGTTTGAATTCTTCCTTCCACCACTTTTAGCTTTTTTTCCATGTGCGCTCTGGCTTCCTTCGGATTGTGTTCGACACCGTTTCGAATGAACTTACATTCACAGGATTCGAGTACGGCCATAAGAGAGTTGAAATCATTTCTAAAATCGGAATTTTCTTCCGCAGAGATTGAAATAAAAAAGAGAAGAACGAATGCACACGTTAGTTTTCTTGTCATTGATCATATTCCTTCCAATTATTCGAATAAATTCTTGGTTTGCCTAAGAAAAAAATAGCGCAAAATTGCAGCGATCCGCGAGGTTCCGATAAGATGGAATGGTTTTACTCATCTCTACATAATAACGTGTCCAAAATTCTGTGTCTAAACGCGGGATTTGTGCTCAAATCAACGGTACTCTATTTTATAGGGATCAGTAGGACACGCTTCAAACTTAGATTTAAACGAGAATTGATATTCTTCACCAATCCAAATGCAGAATTACCGAGCGAAACCTATCTTCACATCAGTACAATTTGGCTTTCTACGATTATTTTGTAAAGGCGAACCGAAGTTTTCCCTGCGTCGATTTATAGGAATCAAGTTCAAATTCTATCCGTTTCTTTCTTTGGATTTTTTGTTTCGGGTTTTTGGAGCGAAAGTTCCTTGAAAGTAACAAAGTCAGAGACAGTATTTTCACATCTAAGATTTGTTCGCCGTATAACGTATAATACGACATTCTAGAACCGTTGGAGTATCTTAACATCTAAAACCGTTCCTACAATTTTGCGAAACTCACGTGCCTTCTCTTATACAAAGCTTTCGACGTCATTGAGGGATTTTCGGTCCAAACTCGATTACCAATTGTTCTTCCGGAACCGTAAGATCGATCCTATCCACTTTTTCGGGAATTCTTCCGGAGAAAACGTCCTCGGTGAGATTCTTGATTTTAGAAAGAATAGTTTCGTCCGTACAGTTCGATATGGAAATGATATTCGGAAGATCTCTTCCCCAAGAAAAACGGATTCCCGGACTATCCACAAAAAAAGATTCGGTAATTCCGTCTCCTTCCTTATCGATCATGGTAAAGACTGTCGAATCACCTGCGACTACCACGGCCTTTCTTCCTTTTTTTATCTTATCTGTTTTTACACGAGTATTGGTCATTTCCCGGTTCCAAAGATAATAATATAATTTTCGAATTTGCGAATCGATCAGTTTATCTCTCGCGGATTTATACAACTCTCCGTATTTTTTTCCGACTTCTTCTTCCCCTTTCATTTGTCCGTCCAGTTCTCTAGGAGTAGTAGAGTGAAGATAAAAATCGGGAATGCCGTTGACTGCATTTGTATAAAACATTTGATCCTTTCTGTCTCCCGGATATGGGTTTGTGGAAGCTCCGGGATTTTTAAGAAAGGAAATCAGGGTGTTTCTTCTTTCATTCGCTTTTTTTCTGAGCTCCTCCACTCTAAAACGAATCGCACTCGTTTTGGGAGAATCTTTTCCGTAAAAACGTTCGGACCTTTCTAACTCCCCGCTTACAGCTCTTTCGGAGGAATAATTCTTCAACAACTCCTCGTCGTATTTCAAAAGTAGATCCAATTCTTTCGTTTTCTTTAAGGGTTCGCTGGATGTTTGGTTCGCCTCATTTTTGTTAGCCGAAGAAACTTGAGAAGTTGAGTCCTGTGCGGAGGATGTCTCGGAGATTTTACTCGGATTTACGGTTCTTTCCGATTCGGGAAGTTTATAATATTCCGATTCCAATTCTCTGAGTCTTACGTAGTTGGAAATTTTTACGAGGTATTCTTTTTCTTTTTCCCGAACCTGATTCGGATCGTCGTAACCATCCTTCAACAACGTTAGTTGCCCTTTATAAATTATCATCAAAGTCGCTTCGGAGGAATCACGATTTGGATTTGTTCCGGATAGGGTTTTACCATCCTTATCTGCCAATTGGACGAAATGAAATGCGATGCGATCCGTTCGGAAATCGGTGATGTTGTGAATATCGGGGGAGATCTGCAGATCGGAAGAAGAACTAAGACTTCCCCCGAATATAAATAGAATGAGAAGATAAGTCGACAAAAGCTTTTTTTTGCCGATCGGAAGCAAACGATCCGGAAAG
>NZ_CP040840.1:442500-452500 GCF_006874765.1 Leptospira weilii | reverse complement strand
TCGGTCTCCGAAAAAGTTCTTTTTATCGCGGTTACTTTTCAGCTTTTATTCAGCCTTTCGACTTGGATCGAATATACGATTCACTTAGGCGGAGAAGAAACCGAAAGCATCAGAGTTTCGTCTAACTTCTATTTTATCTTTCTTTCCGCTGGCGTTTTTTTCTTTGGCTCTTTCTGGCGTTCTCATTGGCTGGGTTCTTTTCTTTCGAGCGTTCAATTTCTTCTCGGATTAGGCGCGTTAGCCGGAGTTTTTTTTCCGGAATCTTTTTTCGTAAGTTTTCTTAGAGAGGACGATTACGTTTTCAGTTGGAAATTTTACGCGTTTTTAAGCGCTTGGGGTTTTACCACTTTGCTTTCTCTAAAATTGTTTTTTGAGAAAGAATAAAAAACATTATCCCTATTTCTTCTCCGATACGACGCAAAGGAAAATATTTCCAACTTTAAAAAATTCTCAGGCAACGGGCGAACTTTTCGAGTTGCAAAAGTACGAACGAGAGCGAGCAAATTTGAACGAAAAGCCGCCAGAAAAAAAGAAAAAGCCGAATCTTCTTTCGGTTTGTAATTCTTACTTATTTTTAAAGAGATTTCTTATGCTGATCCAAATTTCGGGGAGATAAGCTCCAATTACGATTAGAGCCAAACCGCTGAGAGTCCATTTTGTAATCAAAACGTTTTCCGTAAAACGAGTTAGCCCCACGTTTAAAATACTAATGTACCAACCGATTGCGATGAGAGTCAAGCCGACGGCGTGTGGAATTATGTAATTCAAAATCGTGTTCATATTGATTCCTTCGGATAAAATCTACAATAAGGAGATTTTGTCGGAAAAGCGAATGGATTCAAGTGGTTTTCGAGTTGATTAGAATTTCGAGTTTCGGAAAGTTTCTAGCTATGTCAGAAATTCAAAATTGGAACGAGGACGATTTTCCGATTCCCGTAAAAGAGGCCGGAAAAGCCGAATCCAGGCTTTCCGCTCTATTGTTCAATTTGTTAAGTCGCCATTCTCCGATAAATTTTACGAAAATTCGTTCTTTGCTCCCAGACCACTATCAGAATTTGGAAAACCCGGATTCGGACCGGAAAAAACTTTCCAGAGACGTAGAGGAATTGGGGGAACTCGGCTTTTTGGTTCGTTCCACACAGGAGGGTTACGTTCTCGATCGAAACGTATCCAATCGGGAATTGAGATTGGAAAAAGAGGAATTGCGGGTGCTTGCGGAAGCGATTCTTAGATCGTATCAAGAAACTCCTTCTTTGGAACTGTATTCTTTGTCTCAAAAGTTATTCGAGGGAAAACTCGATGTTTATCCCGAATTGGAAATGGATCTGAAAACTCAAAAGTCGTTGAGTCAAGCGGAAGGAAACGAGTCGGAGCAACTTTTGAAAAAACTTTTAGAAGCTTTGAAAACGAAATCTCCCGTTCAATTTCTATATTATAAAACCTTTCCGGAAGAAACCTATCGGGTGGAAGCCGATCCGATTCGGTTGATTCGAAAAAATTCGGAGGACTATTATCTTCTCGCCTACGACAGAAAAAAAAGAGAAAGAAGGAGATTCATTATTCCCAAAATCACGAGGGTGGAAACGATCGCGGAAAATCCTCTTTATCAACCTCAAGGGCAGAAAAAGGAAAGTTCACAGGATTGGGTTTTGCACCCTGCTCTCTTTCAGGTACATGACCCGATAGAAGTCGAATTAATTTGCGATCCGGAATTCTCGTACAAAGTTCGAAATTCGATATCAGAAATTTCTTATGAAGAATTTTCGGGGGATTCGTTTCGACTTAAGGTAACAAATCGAGAAGGACTTTTCCCGTTATTGATCGAAGCGAGAGATTCGATTCGATCAATTCTTCCGACGTCCGTAGCTTCGGATTTCAGAAAGTATATGGAACAAATCGCAATTAACTACCGAATGATTGTCGCTGATTTCTTTTAAGACTTTGGGGACGGCCTCTAAATTTTTGCCTGATATAAAGTTTGAGACGGAGAGAAGTAATATTCACCATTCTCCGGTGTTGGGCATGGATACCCAAGGCTCTTCCGGCGGAAGTGCGTGTCCTTTTTGGAGAAGTTCGATTGAAATGAGATCGGGAGAACGAAGGAAGGCCATTCTTCCATCTCGGGGAGGACGATTGATTGTGATTCCTCTGGAAACGATTTTGGAACAAGTTTGGTAGATATTTTCCACTTCGAAAGCTAAATGGCCGAAGTTTCTTCCACTTGTATAGAGTTCTTTTTGTCCCCAGTTGTAAGTTAGTTCGATTTCAGGCGCGTCGGTTTCTCCGGTTGATAAGAAAACAAGCGTGTATTTGCCTTCAGGATGTTCTTTTTTACGAACAACGACGAGTTCTAGCGTTATACAGAAAAAATCCAAAGCTTTTTCGAGATCTAAGACCCGTATCATAGTGTGAAGGTATTTCATAGTAATCTCTTCTTTTCCAAATCCTCACGATTTGGGGAATGGCAATTTGTAGAATTGAAATTTTTTTAGGTTTGTTTTTTTGGAGATTTTGTGGGAACTCCCAAAGTTTTTTCAAGGTGAGTTTTGGTTTTATCTTATTTTTACGGATTTTGGGAGAATTTTTTTCGAGCTTAAAATTTCAGGATTTTACCTCCTTTTGAAGTACTGAAAACGTAGGAACTCCTAAAAGAGCTTCTATTTCAGTAAATAACGTGAATTCGGCGTAAGAAATTCATGATTCATCTTTCTGTAGGAAGTTGGAATTTGAACTCTGTAAATCTATTCTTAAAATGTGGGAACTACAACAAATCGCGATTTTACGAGCAAATTTTAAAAGCAGGAATTTCTACTTTTAGAAAATTTTTCTCATTTTCTTATGCCGAACTCACCTTCAATAAGAGCGGTTGAATTTTTAGAAGACTTGATTTTAATTTCGATAATATTTTTCAATTTTTAGAAAATTTGTTCAATATATTCTCTATTTCTAAAAAATAAATGTCTATAAATTAAGCAAAAGCTAATTAGCTAAGCATTTATTCGGATTTTTTCCAAAATGGAGCTTTGATTAATTATAATGAATATAATTTCCTCATTTGTAAAAGTAATTTAGAAAAAAAATCGTTTATAAAATGAAAGTTACTGTATTCAAGTTCGACAATCGTATTTTGATTACGCATACTTTTATATATTGTGTTTGTTGGAATCAATCCCAGAAAAAAATCGTAAAAACTAAGCTTATTAGAATAAAAATGTACGATTTCCGACCATTTTAAGCCGAGAGTGCTTCATGGAAATAGAATATGCAGAATTCATAAAGTGTTTGGATGGTGTTAAAAAAAGGAGCGCAAATTTTTTTTGATTTATTTCTTAAGGCGGTAAGTCAAGTTAGTATCGGGGATTCGTTCTTCGAAGAAAATGTTCATCTGAGGTTTCAATAATGAAAATAAACAAACTGATTTCTATAATTTCCCTTCTTGGCTTGTTCGCTACAAGTTCTCTATTTGCGGTGTCGGAAGAAGTTGAGGATCAGCTTTTGGAAAAGGCGATTTTTGAAAGTGCGGTTACCAAAGAACAAAAGACTGCGGTTGGAAATTATTTGAAAGCGATTGCACAACAAAAGGCGAATAGAGCCGAAGAACTTCGAGAACTTGCAAGAAGATCTACGGGCGGAAAATTTCTCGCAAGTAATGTTCAATCTCAAAAATATCTGAAACAAGCCCAAGTACTGGAAAAAGAAGTTCAAAGATACCAATCCGTTCTTGGAAATTTTTAATTCTCCATTCATCTTGTTTGATAGACCAAGTAAAAAGGCGCTTTTTAAGCGCCTTTTTTATTGCGCTGAATCGTTTGAGATTTATGGGAAGTGGGGACGCATTGAACAAAAAATATTATTTGATCGAGCTTCCACGGAGGAATCTGAGAAAGATTGTAAATGCAAGTCGGCGGATCTTTCTTTTGCTCGGAGAATATTCGAGCAAAAGCCCGGACCTTTTTGTTCGAATATTTTTTCGTCTATCAAGAGATCTGTAATTTCATAGATTATATATTCCTTTATCTTATGAGTACAAATGAATTTTGGAATAGGCAAACCAAACATTCGATTCGGTCGGGTTCCTCAATCTAAGGCGTAAAAAATGAAACGAGCTTCGTGTTGGAAAAAGTAAATATCCAGAACGGAAACGAAATCAGAGCCTGCTCTACTCCTATAAAATACCGCCAGTTGAGCACAAATCCCGCGTTTAGGCGGAGAATTTTGGACACTCTCCTTTATGGAGATGAATAAAATCTTAAAACGTGGAAAACCAGGTGTTTTATTACGAACTTACAGTTAATTTTTTTTAAGATATTGGATCGATTTTATATATTAAATAATTATAATATTTAGATATTTTATTTTAAAATTCCGGAGGCAGTATCCGGGTAAATTTGGGAGGCTAAGATGAAAATAAAAACGCTGACGGCGATTCCCATTGACGCGAGTAATACGTCTTTTCCCACCTTTCGAAACGTTTCCAAGTAAGGAAGATCCCTAAAAGTCATGAAGTTGAGAATGATTTCCCGACCTGCGAGCATTCCTAAAAATACCCAAGTGGTCGACATGGGCATTTGACTCCATTCATGAAAGACAATCAGAATGGTGCCGTAAACCAAATCCACAATTGTTGCGGCTTTGGACCATTGAATATCCGATTTTTCAGTTACAATTTCTTGAATAGTACCGCCGTTTGTATAAAGAATAATTCCTAAAGCAACGACAAGTATTCCGACTGCGAGGATAAATTCTAAGATAGAAAGTTGTCTGGGAAGATAAATTACAATGTTTGCCGCGTCTTGGCGTAACCAAGCGACCCAAAGATAAATTGTAGATAACCATTGAAAAATAGCCCAACGTTTTTCGCTTCTCGGATCGGGAATATGATCCTCAGTATATTCTTTCGGATCGATTTTTACCAAAACTCCCCAAACAAAAATTGCAACGCCGAATGCAATTCCGTAGCCGAAAAAGGATTTGGTCAGCATCTTTTCGATATTATTTCCGCTGAAAAGTCCCAAGATCAAAAAGGTGGTTGAAATAGGAGACTTCAGTCGCGTGATTACAACTAGAATCAACGGAGCTAAAAGTTGTATAAGATTGAATCTTCGAACTTCTGGAAAATTTTCCAAACGCCCGAAATGAATCTGGAAATCATTCCAAATCCAAGTACCTAAAAAAATAATGACGATTGTCCCCCCTAAAACAATTAACTTTGAGACCCAATGAACCGCTCTTTTACTTTCTATAAAAGTTCCGATTGTTTGTACCGCGTCGTTTCCGGCTACGGAAAATGCGCTGATAAAAAATGCAAACCAGCCTAAATAGTAAGAAGGAGATCCGAATTGATAAGCGACAAGCATCAGAATTCCGGCTATCGCGACCAAAGAGTAAAATCGGATTTGATCTCGGATACTAGGATGTTGAAAATCTATTTCGTTTTGTTTCATCAGGAGAGATATCTCTAAGCAAAGGCTTAAAAAGATATTAATAAAATGCCGGAACTCCCGTCAAGGGGTTCCGGTGTGGTGATATAAGGGTTTTAATCTAGGAAACGTTTTCCGTATTTGGATTGTATGTCATGCACATCGAAGAGAATGAAAAAGTCGATAGTTTTAAAAACCTTGTCCCAAGCGGGAATTCCGCAAATTTGAGAACCCGCTCTGATATATCCCTTAATCAAAGCCGGAATTCTTTTATAAACGGCTTTCATATCATCCACTTGATAGTTCGGATCGAAGCCAGGAATTTCAAAACCCGGAAGAGGAGTTACGTCGAATTCTTTTCTTACAAGAGCGTTCTTATCTTTTAAATAGGCGTAAACTTCATTAGCGGATCGCGTGTCGGTATGATGAATTGAACCGCATCCGAAAAGATATCTAATGTTATGTTTCTGCATATAAGCCCCTAACCCAGCCCAGAGCATTGAAATCACGGATCCGTCCCTGTATTCGGGGTGAACACAACTTCTGCCTATCTCTGCGGTTTCAGCGTCCAATTCGTAAATTTTAGTGATATCGAATTCATTGTCGGAATAAAAGCCTAGGTTTTGTTTTGCGACGAATCTACGGAGAATTCGATACGTCCCAACGATTTTGTTTTCTCGGTTCTTATCGATCACGATTAAATGGTCGCAGAAAAGATCATACTCGTCTCTGTCTTTGCGCGTTGCCGCGGATTGAGGAAGTCCTTCACCCAATTCTAGATTGAAAACTTCGTAACGAAGTGCGAGAGTGCGCTCTATTTCCAACTGGTTTTCGGCGATTCGAACTTCCAATTTTCGTTCTGTTTTGGTATTATTACCTACGAAATTCGTTCCCATAGTAGCATCCTTCGGTTTTGAATTGTGCATTATCTTATTCGTTCTGTTTACGTTCAGATTACATGGGAAATAAATTTCTGTGACTTGATAGGGTGAAATGTGACGAGGCTTACGAGCGATCAATGAAGCGCAGCGACAATTTATGGAACCGCTGTGTTTTGGTATTTTTGAGTTCTATAGAATTAAGTACCGTAAGTTTTTATTGTAAAGTGCCGTCGGAATGTAAAATATTTGATACTCTGTTATATAGCTCCGAAGAAATTTAAAGCTTTCTGCATGATCTTTTCATATTCAGTTTTATCAAAGAAAATAGCTTCCATATTTGTTATTAATTAACGTGAGTTCGGCCTAAGAAAGTTTGGGCGAATAAGAAACTAAAGTGTTGCTCTCTAACATAACCAATCCCACAAATACTTGGATCCGAAGATAAATCTGTCGGAATTCCGACAGTGAAACTTACCCACAACGCGACCTAAACACCGACCCATAGGAAGGTGTTTACTGAGTTTAGGAAACGTTGTGCCTGAGTTTCCCCTGATTTTTGGGTGGTTGGGCCGAATAAACTCTATTTCGCTCTCTAAGGGCCGCGAAATAGGCGGAAAGGTTCGGGAGATTTTTCTCTATAAGAAAATGATACTTTTTGCAAATAAAAAGTATCATTCTTGTCGGAACACTTGAAAAATATCAGTTTTTGATCCTTATTACCCCAAAAGTCTTCTTAATTTGCGGGGTTGGTTACGGCTCTTTACGGATCGCAACATAATAATCGCTTTCGCATTTTGTTATACCGAACTCACGTTAATTAGAAAAGATTTTTCATTGATTAAAAAATCAAGAGATGAACGCTCGGTTTTGTAACTTGAACTCGATGTGAATCCTTTTCTGTTTAGAATCGTAAAACCAAGTTGTGATAGCATTACTATTTATATCCTGAATAGAATTGTTGAAAAATTAATTTTCTTCGAATAGGAAAAATCGTTTGTAGATATGGATTTTTCAAAAACTCTAATATTCCTTTTCGATCATCAATTTATCTTTTTGTTCGCTAAAAACAATATTCAAAATTTTCGCCTAACTATGTTTCCGCAACGCTCAATTTGATCGTATCTAAGATCTTGCTTACTTTTTTATCAAACTTCTTATTGAAGACGAAAGAGTTTAAAGTTTTTTCCAAAAATAGAATCATTTCAACCGCTTTCCATTCAAGAACGTCCTTATGATTACGAACTTTACCGGAGTGAAGATAGGTGGAAATTCCACGAATTGATTCGTTTTTAAAATCCCTTCTTAAAGCAAAAAACAGAGCTTGCGCTTCCGGGGTTAGAAAGCGGAATTTTTTCGAAAATAAAACGGCATCATGAAAATACTCGGGACGAATTACCGCGCCGTTCAATCGAAGAGATAAGATTAAGAATCCTATAAAATCGGAAATTTGGTGAAAGATTCCAAGCCCCGGAACGTCTTGCCCGGGATACAGCCGATTTTTATCCATAGATTGATATTTCGGATGACGTGTCTGTAACCAATTGATGATAAGATACTTTTCCTTAAAGTAGTAATCGTTGATTTCTAACCTATATTCCTGTATGCTCAGACGAAGATGTAATAAGATCTCCTTATCGAAAATTAATACGAGCCTTTGAAAGTCCTGTCCCATACCCGAAATTTCAAGTTGAACTTTTTGATAACCTTTCTTTCGAATTTCTGGAAGAACTCCGGTGATTTCCAACAACTCCAAAATGTTCTCTCTTGTTAAGGAGTTAAAAAGATTACCCTCTTGAAACGAAAAAATCGAATCATCTAGACCGACAGTTAGGAACTCGTCGTATACGAAGTCAAAAAATCTAGGGTTATTATAACTCGATTTAGCCATATAAAGTATAGAAGGTTTTTAAAACGAAATCTTCTTGTTTTTCAATTCTATCAAGATCTTTTAGTATTTTCTTTTTTTTCAAGGAGAGTCCTCAGCGAAAAAAGAACGATTTAAAGCCGGATGCAGTAATCGGTATACAAGTACGTAATCTTACAAAGCCGATTGCAGAATCAAGTCCGTCCGTTACTCGAATCGGAATGACGATATAGTTTTTCCCAATTCTTCGATTTATTCTGAACGTGTCTAACCTACTTGTAAACGATTTTTGCTCCCCTATCCCGCAAAGACTAAGCCTCGGTTCAATCATATTTTTCGGTATTTTACTATGTTCGTTACAAAAACTGAGGAAAAAATTTCCGAAAAAACTTGCGGCTCCAATATCGTTTTTTCCCCGTTCGGTTTCTTCTTCGGAGAATAAATTATCGGCTATAGATTTCGTCGAATCTGCAGTCCGTAAGATACCCTACTTATCTCTATATAATAGAGTGTCCAAAATTCTGCGTCTAAACGCAGGATTTATGCTCAAATAAACGGTATTCCTTTATATAGGGATCAGTAATTTGTTTTAAAAATTAGGATGAGATGGGGAATAATTCCTATTTGTAGTTTCGTTCTAAACTCTAATGGGCTTCGTCCCAGTTGACTCCGAATTTTCCTTCCACAAGGATCGGAAGATCCAAAGGCATCGCATTTTCCATATGTTTTTTCATGGAGGTTTTGAATTCTTCCTTTTCCTTTTTGTGAACTTCGAAGACAAGTTCGTCGTGAACTTGCAATAACATTCTGGATCTGTAATGTTTTTTCTCGATGTCTTCGTGGATATTAATCATCGCAATTTTTATCATATCCGCGCTTGTTCCCTGGACCGGGCTATTGATCGCGATTCTTTTTGCCGCCTCTTTCGCAGATTTGTGAGTACTGTTAATATCGATTATCGGGCGACGACGACCGGTTAACGTTTGAACGTAACCGTTTTTTTCGGCAAACTCGACCATCGACTCCATATAACTTTTCACTCCCGGATACTGTGTCATATAACGTTCGATGAATGATTTCGCTTCGTCTCTTGGAATTCTAAGATTGCGGCTGAGTCCGTAGGGGGTCACTCCGTAGATTACGGAAAAATTGACGACCTTGGCCTTATCCCTCATTTCGGGCGTGACTTCTTTTTCGGGTACTCCGTACAAGGCGGCTGCGGTCCTTATGTGAATATCCAAGCCGTGATTGTACGCTTCCAACATCGCAGGATCCTTGGATATGTGAGCCATGATTCTAAGTTCAATCTGAGAATAATCCAAACTTAGAATTTCATACTCATCAGAATCAACGGTAAATCCTTTTCGAAGCAGCCTACCTTCTCGGTCTCGAATCGGTATGTTTTGTAAATTCGGATCGGTAGAGGATAATCTTCCTGTGGCCGCGATTGTTTGGTTGTAACTTGTGTGAATTCTTCCGGTCCGAGGATTTACCATTTTGGGAAGAGCGTCGACGTACGTGGATTTGAGTTTGGTGTATTTCCTGTAATCCAAAAGTTTTTCTACAATCGGATGTTCTCCCAGGAGTTCTTCTAAAACTTCGTGATCGGTGGAGTAACCGGTTTGAGTTTTTTTGACGATTTTTAATTTTAAATCGTCGAAAAGAATTTTCTGTAGCTCCTTCGTAGAAGCGATGTTAAACGATCTGCCCGCTTGTCTGTGAATTTCGGATTCTAGATGACGGATTTCGCGATCGAAGTCACGAGCCAATTCCTCGAAATAAGGAACGTCGAGAGCGATGCCGGTCTTTTCCATCTTCGCAAGCACGGAAATCAA